>CAJAOB010000091.1 GCA_903941205.1 uncultured Burkholderiales bacterium
GGCTGAACTGCTTGAGCCCCTGCTCACCCTGCGACCCATCAACACCGCGTCATTCCTGCGAAAGCAGGAATCCATCCCCGGGCCATGAGTCCCTTCGCGAGGATGACGCAGAAGGGGCGGCTTCCCGCCAAGGTCCGTCATTGCGAGCCCTTCGGCAGGCTCAGGGCCGGCCAAGGCGCGGCAATCCAAGCGGCGGTGGACTAAGGCGCCATGGCCGGTTCTGCGCCTGTTGAATGGCTCGTAGTGAGGGGCCGTGGACTGCCGCGCTTGGCTAAGTGACGGGGCAATGGACTGTCAATGACTGCGGCCTCACCGTGACGCTGGATGTCGGCTCCGGCCGATGAATCCCGATCCGACCGCGTCGAGGGCGGGCTTTCGCGAGGATGACGGAGAAGGGGGACGAATCCTCGCCCTGACGATGATCAGTACGCCGACGAAGTGCGCCACGCGGCATTTGTCTGACCAGTTTGAAACCCCGGTCAGTCCAAGCCTTTATAGTTGCGCCTGCTTTAACTATTTAACTTTTCACGTGACCATTCTCATTACCGGCGGTGCCGGCTTCATCGGCGGAAATTTTGTTCTTGACTGGCTGGCTCAGTCAAACGACGCGGTCATCAATCTCGACAAGCTGACGTACGCGGGCAATCCGGAAACGCTGGCCAGCTTGCAGAGTGACCCGCGCCACACCCTTGTGCAGGGAGATATTGGCGACAGCGCCTTGCTGGCCGGCTTGCTGGCGCAGCACCGGCCGCGTGCGGTGGTCAACTTTGCGGCGGAATCGCATGTGGACCGCTCCATCCACGGGCCTGAGGACTTCATTCAGACCAATATCGTTGGTACTTTTCGATTGCTTGAGGCGGTGCGGGCGTATTGGATGGGCATGGCATCGGACGCGAAGGCGGCGTTTCGTTTTTTGCATGTTTCGACCGACGAGGTTTACGGCTCTTTGAGCAAGGACGCGCCCGCCTTCACCGAGGCGCACCGCTACGAGCCCAACAGCCCTTACAGCGCCAGCAAGGCGGCCAGCGACCATCTGGTGCGGGCCTGGCACCACACTTATGGCTTGCCGGTGCTCACCACCAATTGCAGCAACAACTACGGCCCCTATCACTTCCCCGAAAAGCTGATTCCCCTCATGATCGTCAACGCGCTGGCGGGCAAGCCCTTGCCGGTTTATGGCGACGGCTTGCAAGTGCGTGACTGGCTTTACGTCAAAGACCATTGCAGCGCGATTCGCCGCGTGTTGGCCGCAGGCACCCCGGGCGAGGTTTACAACGTGGGCGGCTGGAACGAGAAGCCGAACATCGAGATCGTGCAGACGGTTTGCCGCCTGCTGGACGCCATGCGCCCCCGCGCAGACGGCCAGAGCTACAGCGCGCAGATCACCTACGTGAAAGACCGCCCCGGCCACGACCGCCGCTATGCGATTGACGCCAGCAAGATCGAGCGTGAACTCGGCTGGAAACCGGCTGAAACTTTTGAGACCGGCATTGAAAAAACCATTGCCTGGTACCTGGCCAACCCGGAGTGGGTCGCTCATGTGCAAAGCGGCGCTTACCGGGAATGGGTGCAAACGCACTACGCCCAGCCTGAAGGCGTCCAGCAAGGCCTGGCTTCTTCTGCGGAATCGTCCGCTTCATGAGGGTTTTGTTGCTGGGGAAAAATGGCCAGGTCGGCCAGGCCTTGCAGCGGGCGCTGGCGCCTTTGGGCGAGGTGATCGCGCTGGACCGGCAGGCGCTGGTGCTGGCTGAAGTGCTTGGCGAGTTGCGGGCACGCTTGGATGGCGGCGCGTCAGCCTGGTCTGAGCTTGTCGAAGGCCTTGCGCGGACGGACAAGGACGTCTGCGCCTCCGCCACGGCGCAAACATCGGCAAGGCCCGAACAAGATAAGGCGCGGCCTCTGGTTTGCGGCAATCTGGCCGATCTCGCGGCACTGAGTCAGACGATTCGCCTCTTGCGCCCGGAGGTCATCGTCAATGCAGCCGCTTACACGGCCGTGGACAAGGCCGAGAGCGAGCCCGCACAGGCCCGTGTGATCAATGCCCTGGCCCCTGAAGTGCTTGCCCGCGAAGCCGAGGCTTTGGGCGCCTGGCTGGTCCACTACAGCACCGACTACGTGTTTGATGGCAGTGGCGACGTGCCCTGGACGGAAACCGACGCCACGGGCCCGCTCAATGTCTACGGTCAAACCAAGCTCGAAGGCGAGTTGCTCGTGCAGGCGGCTTGCGCACGCCACCTGATTTTCAGGACCAGCTGGGTCTATGCAGCGCAGGGCAGCAACTTTGCCAAGACCATGCTCAAGCTGGCGCAAGAGCGCGAGCGACTCACCGTGATCGACGACCAATGGGGTGCGCCCACAGGCGCCGAGCTGATCGCCAGCGTCACGGCCAGCGCCATCGAGCAAGTTATGGCGCGCGCTGGCGATGCCGGTGACAAGGTCCATGGCCCCGGGGAAGCGAAACCGCTACAGAAGGTAAAGACGGTAAGCGCCGCCGGCGACTCGCTGGCCGGCATCTACCACCTGGTGGCCGCTGGCCAGACCAGCTGGCACCGCTATGCCACACACGTGATCGAGCAGGCCAGGGCGCTGCGGCCCGACTTGCCCTGGGCTGTGAAAGAGATCGCTCCCGTGCCCTCAACGGCGTTTGTCACTGCGGCCCGGCGCCCTCACAATTCGAGGTTGAGCACGCAAAAGCTGCAAGCCAGCTTTGGCCTCGTGCTGCCGCCGTGGCAGCAAGGCCTTGACCAGATGCTGACCGAGACGCTTTTAACGAAGAAAACACCATGACGATTCGCACAGACCGGAAAAATCGAAAAGGCATCATCCTGGCGGGTGGCTCGGGCACGCGACTGCACCCGGCCACGCTGGCCATGAGCAAGCAGCTCTTGCCGGTGTATGACAAGCCGATGATTTATTACCCGCTCAGCACGCTCATGCTCGGCGGCATGAAAGACATCCTGGTCATCAGCACGCCGCAAGACACGCCGCGCTTTCAGCAATTGCTGGGCGACGGAAGCCAGTGGGGCATCCATTTACAGTACGCCGTGCAGCCCAGCCCGGATGGCCTGGCGCAGGCCTTCCTGATTGGCGAAAGCTTTCTGAACGGCGCGCCCAGCGCATTGGTTTTGGGCGACAACATCTTTCATGGCCACGACTTCACCACCTTGCTGGCCCAAGCCGATGCACAAACCGATGGCGCCACGGTTTTTGCCTACCATGTGCAAGACCCTGAACGCTACGGCGTGGTGGCCTTCAACGACCAAGGCCAAGCCAGCAGCATTGAGGAAAAGCCCGCCAATCCCCAGAGCAACTTCGCCGTGACCGGTCTGTACTTTTATGACCAGCAGGTGGTTGATATCGCCAAGGCCGTCAAGCCCAGCGCCCGGGGCGAGCTGGAGATCACCGCCGTCAACCAGGCTTATCTCGACTTGCAGCAGCTCAACGTGCAGATCATGCAGCGGGGTTACGCCTGGCTGGACACCGGCACGCACGACAGCCTGCTCGAAGCCAGTCAGTTCATCGCCACGCTGGAGCATCGCCAGGGCCTGAAGATCGCCTGCCTTGAAGAGATCGCCTGGCGCAATGGCTTCATCAACGCCGAACAGTTTGAAAAGCTCGCCCAGCCGTTGGCCAAGAACGGCTACGGCCAATACATGTTGCGCCTGCTCAAGGAGCACACGACCCCCGGCATGGCCAGCCCTGCGGCAAGCGCCGCTCAGGCCCCAGTGCGACAGGCCAAACCATGAAAACCATCACGACCGCCATTGCCGATGTGCTCATCATCGAACCCAAGGTGTTTGGTGACGCCCGCGGTTTTTTCTTCGAGAGCTTTAACCAAAAGGCCTTCAACCAGGCGCTGGGTCAGGAGCTGACTTTTGTGCAGGACAACCACAGCCGCAGCAGCCAGGGCGTGTTGCGCGGTCTGCATTACCAGGTGCAGCGGCCCCAGGGCAAGCTGGTGCGTGTGGTGCGTGGCGCGGTCTTTGATGTGGCCGTCGACATACGCGCCGATTCGCCGACGCTGGGGCAGTGGGTCGGCGTGGAGCTGACCGAAGAGAATCACCGGCAACTGTGGGTGCCGCCCGGTTTGGCGCACGGCTTTCTGGTGTTGAGCGAAAGCGCGGATTTTTTGTACAAAACCACCGATTACTACGCGCCCGAGTTTGAGCGCTGCATCGCCTGGAACGACGCCACGCTGGCGATTGACTGGCCGTTGGCCGCTCTGCCGGGTCAGCAGCCCCGGCTTTCGGCCAAAGACGCCGCTGGCCAGTCGTTTCTGCAAGCCAAGGCTTCGGCATGACCGTTTTGCTGACCGGCGGCGCCGGCTACATCGGTAGCCACACGGCGCTGGCCTTGCTGGAGGCGGGTCATGAAGTGGTCTTGCTGGACAACTTCTGCAACAGCCAGCGGGATGTGCTGGCCCGCCTTGAAAAAATCAGCGGGCGGGCGATTGCCTGCGTGGAGGCTGACATCCGCGACACCGCCGCGCTCGCCCGCACCATCGCCAGTCATGGCGTGAGCGCCGTGGTTCACTTTGCCGGCCTCAAGGCGGTCGGCGAGTCGGTGGCCAAGCCCGTCGACTACTACGCCAACAATGTGCAAGGCACGGTGAGCCTGTTGCAGGCCATGCAGGGCGGGGGCGTCAAAACCCTGGTTTTCAGCAGCAGCGCCACGGTCTATGGCGACCCGCAGTACCTGCCGATCGACGAATCGCACCCGACCAGCGCAACCAATCCGTACGGCCGCAGCAAGCTGCACATTGAAGAAATACTGGCCGATGTCTGCAAGTCGGACCCGGCCTGGCAGGTGGCCTGCCTGCGCTACTTCAACCCGGCAGGCGCCCATCCTTCCGGCCTGATCGGTGAAGACCCGGAAGGCATTCCGAACAACCTGATGCCTTTTGTGGCGCAGGTGGCGGTTGGCAAGCTCGCCCGGCTTCAGGTGTTTGGCAATGATTACCCCACGCCCGACGGCACCGGCGTGCGCGACTACATCCACGTGTCCGACCTGGCCCAGGGCCATCTGGCGGCGCTGCGATTTCTGCTGAAAAACACCGGTTGGCACGCCATCAACCTCGGCACCGGCAAGGGTTCCAGCGTTTTAGAGATGGCGCGGGCCTTTGAAGCGGCCAGTGGCCGGCCTGTGCCCTACCAGATCTCACCCCGCCGCCCTGGAGACATCGCGGCTTGCTACGCCAGCGTTGACAAAGCGCAGGCCCTGCTCGGCTGGTCGGCCACCCAGAGCTTGAGCAGCATGTGTTCGAGCGCCTGGCATTGGCAATCTCAACGAGAAAGTGCTTTGAAGTGAAACTGACCCCTGTCATTCTTTGCGGCGGCTCCGGCACACGGCTTTGGCCTCTTTCGCGCAAGAGCTTTCCCAAGCAGTTTGTGCCCCTGATTGCGGGCAAGAGCCTGCTGCAACTCACGCTCGAACGGCTGGCCCCGCTGGGTGATTCCGTCATGACCGTGGCCTCCGAGGAGCACCGCTTCATGGTGACTGACGCCTTGCAAGCGGCCAAGGTCAAGGGCTCGGTCTTGCTCGAACCGGTGGCGCGCAACACCGCCGCGGCCATGGCCCTGGCGGCCCTGCAACTCGTCGCCAAGGACCAGCCGGACGGCTTGCTGCTGTTTTGCCCGGCCGACCACCATATCCCCGATAGCAAGACCTTTGGCCAGACGGTGAACGCCGGCCTGGCCGCCGCCGAGGCGGGCGCCATGGTGACTTTTGGCGTGGTGCCGAGTTTTCCGAGCACCGCTTATGGCTATATCGAGCAAGGCACGCGGCGGCCAGACGGCAGTTGCGCGGTGCAGCGCTTCATTGAAAAGCCTGACGCCGCCAAAGCCCAAAACCTGCTGCTGCAAGGCGACGTGCTGTGGAATGCCGGGATCTTCCTCACGCTCGCCAGCACGCTGCTCAAGGCCATGGCGCTGCACGCCCCGGACATCTTGCAAAGCTGCGAAGCCGCCATGCAAGCCGCCCGCCACGAAAACACCCCCCTCGGGCACCACTTTGTCCGACCTGACCCGGCCGCCTTCGCTGCCTGCCGATCACAAAGCATCGACTACGCCATCATGGAGCCGCTGGCCTCGCCTTCGGCGGGCGACACCGGTGCCCGTGTGGTGGTGGTTCCTTTTGGCGGCCAGTGGAGCGACGTTGGCAGCTGGAATGCCGTGGCCGACCTGTCTGAGCCTGACGCCCAGCAAAACCGCATTGAAGGCCAGGGCTTGGTGCATGAGTCGCGCAACACCTTCATTCATGCGCCGCACCGCCCGGTGGTGGCACTGGGCACGCAAGACCTCTTGATCATCGACACCCCCGACGCCGTGCTGGTAGCCCACCGCGACCACGCCGAGCAGGTCAAGGAGGTCGTGAGCCAGTTGGAGGCACGGCGCTACGCCCAGGCCGCCGACCACCGCAAGGTGGCCCGCCCCTGGGGTTGGTACGACAGCGTTGACATGGGCGAGCGTTTCCAGGTCAAGCGGATCAACGTCAAACCCGGCGCATCGCTCAGTTTGCAAAAACACCATCACCGCGCAGAGCACTGGATCGTTGTCAAAGGCACAGCCGAAGTCACGCGCGGCAGCGAAACCTTTTTGCTCTGCGAGAATCAGTCCACTTACATTCCGGTCGGCGAGGTGCATCGCCTTAAAAACGCGGGTAAGCTGGAACTGGAAATGATCGAAGTGCAGTCCGGCAGCTATCTGGGCGAGGACGACATTGTTCGCATCGAAGACGTCTATGGCCGCCAGGCCGCGGGCAGCGAGCCCAACGCGACACCTTGAGTTATGACCCTTCAAAATCCCAAAATTTACGTCGCCGGCCACCGGGGCATGGTCGGATCGGCCATCGTGCGCACGCTGCAAGGCGAGGGCGGTTCAGGCGCTTGTGCGTCACCTGTTGCCTCCGTGGCCAGCATCATCACCCGCACCCACGCTGAACTTGACCTGACCGACCAGGCAGCGGTTCGCGCATTTTTCGAGACCGAAAAGCCCGATCAGGTTTACCTGGCTGCGGCCAAGGTGGGCGGCATCCATGCCAACAACACCTACCCGGCTGAATTCATCTACCAAAACCTCATGATGCAGGCCAATGTGATTGACGCCGCGTTTCGCAGCGGCGTTCAAAAACTCCTGTTCCTGGGCTCCAGTTGCATCTATCCCAAGCTCGCGCCGCAGCCCATGGCCGAAGACGCGCTGCTCACCGGACCGCTGGAGGCGACCAACGAACCTTATGCCATCGCCAAGATCGCTGGCATCAAGCTCTGCGAAAGCTACAACCGCCAGTACGGCGCCAGCCACGGCATTGACTACCGCAGCGTGATGCCCACCAACCTGTATGGCCCCGGCGACAACTACCACCCCGAAAACAGCCACGTCATCCCGGCCCTGATCCGCCGCTTTCACGAAGCCAAGATCAGCCGCGCCCCGAAGGTCACCATCTGGGGCACCGGTTCACCACGCCGCGAGTTTTTGTTTGTGCAAGACATGGCTTCGGCCAGCGTGCATGTCATGAACCTGCCCAAAGAAATCTACCAGCAGCACACCAGCCCCATGCAAAGCCACATCAATGTGGGCTATGGCGAAGACGTCACCATTGCCGAATTGGCGCAAACCGTGGGCAAGGTCGTGGGCTATGAAGGCCAGATCGACTTTGACCCGGGCAAGCCCGACGGCGCCCCGCGCAAGCTCATGAACAGCCAGCGCCTTCATGCGCTGGGCTGGCAAGCGCAGGTGGGGCTGCAAGCGGGTCTGGCGGCGGCTTACCAGGACTTTCTGGGTTCGTCTTCGTCTTAATGGCCGCTTTCTAATTAACAAGCCCGTCAGCAAGCCCTTCAACAAGCTCACAATCGGCAGGCTCAGCGTGACTCAACCACCGTCATCGCCAGTGCAAAGCCGCCATTCATCGCTCAACATGACAACACAACCCAAAGTCGCCCTGATCACGGGCATCACCGGCCAGGACGGTTCCTACCTGGCTGAATTCCTGCTGGAAAAAGGCTACGTTGTTCACGGCATCAAACGCCGCGCCAGCTCCTTCAACACGCAGCGGGTCGACCACATCTACCAGGACCCGCACGTCAACAACGCCAACTTCAAGCTGCATTACGGCGACTTGAGCGACACCAGCAACCTGGTGCGCATCGTGCAGGAAACGCAGCCCGACGAAATCTACAACCTGGGCGCGCAAAGCCATGTGGCGGTGAGCTTTGAAAGCCCCGAGTACACCGCCGACGTCGACGGCATGGGTACGCTGCGCTTGCTTGAAGCCATTCGCATCCTGGGGCTGGAAAAGAAAACCCGCTTTTATCAGGCCTCCACCTCCGAGCTCTACGGCCAGGTGCAGGAAATCCCGCAAAAAGAAACCACCCCGTTTTACCCGCGCAGCCCCTACGCAGCAGCCAAGCTCTACGCCTACTGGATCACGGTGAATTACCGCGAGGCCTACGGCATGTACGCCTGCAACGGCATCTTGTTCAACCACGAAAGCCCGCGCCGAGGCGAAACCTTCGTCACGCGCAAGATCACC
>CAJAOB010000092.1 GCA_903941205.1 uncultured Burkholderiales bacterium
CCAGTCCATGATCACGTCAAAGTGATTGCGCCCCGGCACCTCCAGGTAATGCACGGCGCAGCCCTGCTGCCGGCAGGCGGCTGCGTAATCCAGCGATTGCCGCTTGAATTCGTCCGTGTCTGTTTCTGCGGTGGCCACGCAGAGCCTGGGGGCAGCGGCGGCCAAGCGGTGCTGCGGGCTGAGCGCGACTGCCTCGGCGGCAGACAGCGACAGCCAGTCGTTGGGCGTGGTTTGCTGCACGGGAGCCAGGTCATAGAGCCCGCTGACCAAGATGGCCCCCTTGACGATGTCGGCCGGCACGCCAAAGTCGGCCTGCCAGTCGCCTGCCAGCAGCATGGCGCCGAGGTGAGCGCCGGCCGAACTGCCGGCCACCACGATACGGTTCACATCCACGCCATGCGCGCGGCCCTGCGTGTACAGCCAGGCCAGGCTGCGGCGGCATTGCGCCACGATGTCGCTCAGGCGGGCGGCGGGCGCCAACTGGTAGTTGATGGACGCCACCGCAATGCCGCGCTCCGTAAAGTTGCGGGCCATGAAGACCGAGTCTTCTTTGCCGAGGGCCCGCCAGTAGCCGCCGTGGATGAAGACAAACAAAGGCGCATCAGGCCGCCCCGGCACTGGAAACAGATCCAGCACTTCGTCAGCCTGCGGGCCGTAGCGCAAATCGCGCAGGTGCGGCAAGTCGTACATGGGCAGCGACTGCCCCCGGTAGTCTTGCAGCAGCGCGTCGAGATTGTTGACCGTGCCGCGGGGGCTGTACTGGCGGGCCAGCTCCTCGGGGCTGAAAGCGCGCCAGTCGGGCGAGCCCGCGGCTTCAGACACCCAGTGTTTCTTTCAGGATGTCTTTTTGGTCCAGCAGGCTTTGTGAGCTGCCGCTCCAGACCGTGCGCCCCTTTTCCAGCACAAAGTGGCTGTCGGCAATGCGCAGCAAGGGCCCGATGTTCTTGTCGATGACCAGCACGGAAAGCCCGGTGTTTTTGAGCGACTCGAGGCAGGACCAGATTTCGCTGCGCACCAGCGGCGCCAGACCTTCGGTCGCCTCGTCGAGCA
The DNA here is from genome assembly GCA_903941205.1 of uncultured Burkholderiales bacterium. Taxonomy (GTDB): domain Bacteria; phylum Pseudomonadota; class Gammaproteobacteria; order Burkholderiales; family Burkholderiaceae_C; genus Polaromonas. Next base: position 1,051 of record CAJAOB010000092.1, read on the forward strand.
CCAGCAGGCGCGGGTTGGTCATGAGCGCCCGACCTATGGCGAGCATTTGCTGTTCGCCGCCAGAGAGGTTGGCACCCAGATTACCGGCGCGCTCCTTGAGACGCGGGAAAAGCCGGTACACGCGCTCCAGCGTCCAGGGGTCGCTGCGCTGCAGGCGGTTGTGCGCCGTGGCCACCAGGTTTTCATGAACGGTGAGATTGGGAAACACCTGACGCTGCTCGGGCACCAGCCCCAGCCCCAGGCGCGCAATTTTGTAAGACGGCCAGCGCGAGACATCCTGCCCGGCAAACTCTACCCTGCCGCTGCGCGCATGCATGATGCCGGTGGCTGTGCGCACCGTGGTGGTCTTGCCCATGCCGTTGCGGCCCAGCAGCGTCACAAACTCACCTTCGGCAATGCGCAGCTCGACGCCAAACAGGGCTTGCGCGTCGCCGTAGCAAACCTGGATGTCGGTGATGCGCAGCAAATCTTGGGGAGCGGTCATAGCGGCAGGGCCTCGTCGCCCAGGTAAGCGATTTTCACTTCTTCGTTGCTGCGGATTTCTTGCGGCGTGCCGCTGGCGATGATGCGGCCGTAGACCAGCACCGAGATGCGGTCGGCCAGCGCAAACACCGCGTCCATGTCGTGTTCGACCAGCAGCATGGTGTAGCGTCCCTTGAGTCCTTGCAGCAGACGAACCACATTGCCAGACTCCTGGTGACTCATGCCGGCCATGGGCTCGTCAAGCAGGAGCAGCTTGGGCTCGGCGACCAGCACCATGGCCAGTTCGAGCTGACGCCGCTCGCCGTGGGCCAGTTCGGACACCATCGCGCCAGCCCGGTGCGACAAGCCGGCCTGCTCGATGGCGCGCAGCGCCGGCTCCACCAGCTCGGCCTGCTTGAGCATGGGCGTCCAGAAACCGAAGCTGTGGCCGCGGTGCGCCTGCATGGCCAGCGCCACGTTTTCAAGCACGCTGAACTCCGGGAACACCGAGGTGATCTGGTAGGAGCGCGCCAGGCCGCGCAAGGCGCGTTGCGCCGGCAGCAGAGTGGTGATGTCCTGGCCATCAAACTCGATGCTTCCGCTGCCGGGGACGACCTCGCCACCCAACTGGCCAATCAGCGTGGTCTTGCCGGCACCGTTCGGGCCAATGATGGCGTGCAACTCGCCGGGCGCCAAAGACAGCGACACATGGTCAGTGGCCAGCAGCCCGCCGTAGCGCTTGGTCAGTTGCCGGATGTCGAGCATGGGCTTCATGATGCCGCCTTCTGACCCCGGGCAACGGCAGGCTGGCGCCGGCGCTCGCGCCAGGCGTCGAGGTCCAGCAGATAGCCGTAAAGACCGCGCCGGGCCGTCAACACCACCAACACGATAAGCGGGCCCAGAATCGCCATCCAGTGGTCGGTCAATGCTTTGAGAATTTCTTCAGTAACCAGCAGTGTGATGGCGCCCACCAGCGGTCCGAACACCGTGGCCATGCCGCCCAGAACCACCATCACGATCAACTCGCCGGACAAAGTCCAGGCCAGGTAGGCCGGCGAGGCAAAGCCGGTCAGGTTGGCATAGAGCAAGCCGGCCACGCCGCACAGCATGCTGGCCAGCACATAGGCCGTGAGCTTGTAGCGCAAGGTGGCAAAACCCATGGCGTTCATGCGTCGTTCGTTGATGCGGCAGCCCCGCAGGACCATGCCAAAACGCGCGTCCACCAGCCGGTGGGTAAAGGCCAGCGCCAGCAGCACCAGCACAAGGGCCGCGTAGTACAGCGCCAAGGGCGAGCCCAGACTGAAAAGACCGAACTCGCTGCGCGCGGAAATCGACAGACCGTCGTCGCCGCCGTACTGCTTGAGGCTCACGAAGAGGTAGTAAAACATCTGGGCAAAAGCCAGCGTGATCATGATGAAAGCGATGCCGGAGGTGCGCAGCGAGATCGCCCCGGTCACCAGCCCCACCACCGCACAGACTGCCAGGGTGACGCCGAGCTGAATCCAGCCGTTGCTCACCCCATGCTGCGCCAGAATGCCCACGACATAAGCGCCCAAACCGAGGTACAGCGCATGACCAAAGCTGACCATGCCGCCGAAGCCCAGAATCAGGTTCAGGCTGATGGCGGCCAGCGCAAAGACCAGCACCCGGCTCACGAAGGTCAGCGCAAAAGGCTCGCCGGCCAGGCTGGCATAAACCGGCACCGCCAGCAGCAGCGCCACCACGGCGCCAGCAAACCACGACGAAATTGTGTTGCGCATCATTGATTTTTCACTGGAAAAAGGCCGGCCGGCTTCAAGGCCAGCACGGCAGCCATGAAGATGCACGTCAGCATCGAGGCCAGGGCCGGACCGGCCGCCTGCGCGGTGCTGCGGTCCAGGAATTCGCGCAGCATCATGGGCAAAAAGGCCCGGCCGGCGGTGTCGATCATGCCGACGATGAGCGCTGAATAAAAGGCGCCGCGCACCGAACCGATGCCGCCGATGACGATCACGATCATCGCGGTGATGAGGATGGGCTCGCCCATGCCGGTTTGCACCGACAAGATCGGTCCGCTCATCAGGCCGGCCACGCCGGCCAGGGCTGCGCCCAGCGAGAAAATGGCGGCATTGAGCAGCTTGATATTGACGCCCAGCGCTGCGACGATGGTCGGATTGCTCGAGCCGGCACGAATCAGCATGCCAACGCGGGTCTTGCTGATCAGCACATAGCAACCCAGCGCCACCAGCAAGCCGACCACGATGATGGCAAAGCGATAAGCCGAATAAGAAATGCCCAGCAGGTTGATGGTGCCGGACAAGGCGGGCGGCACGTTCATATAAACAGGCGAGGCGCCCCAGACCCAGCGGGTAATCTCATTGAAAAACAAGATCAGTCCGAAGGTGGCCAGCACCTGGTCCAGGTGGTCACGCGCATACAGGCGCGAGGCCACCACCCGCTCGACCAGAAAACCCAGCGCCGCGCTGCCGGCAATGCCAACCAGTGCGGCCAGAATGAAGGAATCAGTTTTGGCGTAAGCGCTCGCGGCAAAGTAGGCGCCCATCATGTACAGGCTGCCATGCGCGAGATTGACGAAGTTCATGATGCCGAAAACCAGCGTCAGACCGGCGGACAACATGAACAAAAGAACCCCCAACTGCAAGCCGTTGAGGATCTGGATGAAAAAAAGCGAAGTGGTCATGACCTGCGCCAGAACGCCAAATACGGGGACTCTGGCCTGAAAATCAAACGCGGCATGCCAGTCATCACTTTCCGAAGGTTAAAGAAAGGACCTGGGCAGCAGGGCTGGCCAGGTCCGTAGCGAGCGCCGGAACTTACTTCAGCGCGCACTCTTTGTAGTACGCATCCGCATGATCCTTCAAGACCACGCCCTTGTTGACCAGGGCGGCCTGACCCGACGCGTCTTTGGCCACGTCAACGCGGTAGAAGTTGCGAATAGGGAACTGGTTGGTGTTGAACTTGAAGGGACCGGACACCGACTTGAACTCGGACGATTTCAGGGCGGCACGCAGCGCCTCCTTGTTGTCCGCCTTGCCGCCGGTCTTGGTCAGCGCGGCATTGATCAGCGAGGCGGCGTCATAGCTTTGCGCTGCGTACAAGGAAGGCACGCGGTTGTACTTCTTCTTGAAGTCATCAACAAACTTTTTGTTTTGCGGGTTGTCCAGGTCAGCGCTGTAAGGCGAACCGGTGACCACGCCCAGAGCGATGTCTTTGAGCGCTGGCAAGGTCGTGCCGTCCACGGTGGACGTTGACAGCAGCGGCAGCTTGCCCAGCAAGCCGGCTTGCTGGTACTGCTTGACAAAATTCACGCCCATGCCGCCTGGGTAGAACACGTAGACCGCTTCAGGCTTGGCGGCCTGCAATTGAGCGATTTCAGCGGAATAGTCGGGCTGGTTGACCTGGGTGTAAACCTCGTCAAGCACCTGCCCCTTGTAAAAACGCTTGAAGCCGGACAGCGCATCTTTGCCGGCCTGGTAGTTGGGCGCCAGCAAATAGACTTTTTTGTAGCCCGAGTCGGTGGCGTGCTGGCCCATGGACTCGTGCAGGGAGTCGTTGTTCCAGGAGGTCGAGAAGAACATCGGGCTGCAACCCTTGCCGGTCAGGGGCGACGGGCCGGCGTTGGAGCCGACCAGCAAGACGCCGGCATCGGTGATGGGCTTGTGGATCGCCATCATGACGTTGGAAAAGGTCACGCCGGTGATGATGTTCACCTTGTCGCGCTCGATGAGCTTTTGCGCCAGTTGCACGCCCAGATCGGTCTTGAGCTGGTCGTCTTCCTTGATGACCTGAACGGTCGCACCGCCCAGTTTGCCGCCGTTGTGCTCGACGCCGAGCATGAAAGCGTCGTACTGGTCCTGACCCAACGCGCCGGCCGGACCGGACAAGGTGCCCAGGAAGCCGATCTTGACGGTCTGCTGCGCCTGAGCCGCCAAGCTGCAAGCGGCCAGGCCGAGGACCACCACCATGCGATTCAACTTGAATTTCATAAATTTCCCCATTGTGAAAAAACGACTTGAAAAGGAACGTGAGATTTACGGAAAATTAGTTTAAGCATAAACATTATTTCGTCAATACAGGTTAACCCCTTGCAGGCGATCCGGGCACATTGTCAGCCTGCCGGGCCAGCATCGCATGCCAGGCTTGCCAGTCGCGTCCGGGATGCACTTCGCCGCATTGCGGGCAGGTACGCAACTCTGGGGCCGAGTTGTAAAAAGCGCCGTAGGTGCGGGGCAAGTCCTCCACGATGCTTTGCAGCTGCAGCTCGGCGCGGTGAACCAGCGTGCCGCACTTTGCGCAGTACCACTCGAAGGCATCAAGCGCACCGGCCGGCCGCGTGCGCTCGATCACGGTGCACAAGCTGTTCGGGTCAGGCCGCTGCGGCGAATGGCGCACATGCGGCGGCAGCAAGAAGATATCGCCTTCGTGCAGGTCGATGCGTTCGTATTTACCCCGGTCGGCAATCAACAGGTGAGCGCTGCCGCTGAACTGGTGAAAGTACTCTTCAAAGGGGTCGTCGTGAAAGTCCGTACGCTGATTAGGCCCGCCCACCACGGTGACGATCAGGTCGGTGTCGCGCCATATCTGCTGGTTGCCCACAGGCGGCTTGAGCAAATGCCGGTTGTCTTCGATCCACTTGGGGAAATTGATGGGTTTGAGCATGGCAGGAGTCCTTGTTGGCTGGGTCAGGGTTTGGGGCAAGGCTTCAGATCACGAGCTTCAGATCACAAGCATTGAGCTTTCATTGAGAATGCAGCGCACCACGCTGTGCGCCGTCATGACCGAGGTGCGGGGGTTGTGCGGGTCGGGCCGGCCGGCCAGGCGGGTGCTCATCTGGCCCCCGGCGCCGTCGGCCTCGATCTCATGCACGTTGGCGTCCACATGCGGGTCGGCGATCATCTCGACCTCGGTGCGCTCAAAGCCCAGGCCCGCCAGCGCGACCGTGGCAGCCACGTTGGCATTGCGCGGGTACTGCAAGGCAGCCTGGCGCGCTGAACCGCGAAAAAAAGTGACGGCGCTGGTCAGCGCCGCCAGATCAAGCTGCTGATCGGCGGCACTGCCGGCCCAAGCCTGCGGCGGCTTGCGCGAGCGGTAAGTGACCTGGCTCAGGCCGGCCAGGCGCGCCGCCGCCAGCCAGTCCACGCCGCCAATGGCGCCGGCTGGCAACAAGATCCGTTTTTGCGCAGCGCGCGCTGCATCCACCAGCGCGGCTTCACGCGCCGGCTCGGCCAGCGCACCAATCGACGCCACCAGCAAATCAATGCCGGCGCTGAGCACGGCGACGCCATAAAGGTCCACCGCCGCGTGCCCGGCGCACTCGACCACCAGCGTGGGGCTGCGCTTTAGCAAGGCGTCCAGCTTGTCAACCAGCACCGACGCAGCCTGGGGCGCCAGCACGGAGGTGGCCGCGGCATCGCGCACCAAAATAGCCACCACCTCGACCTGATCGGCATGGGCCAGGAGCAAGCGGTGAACCGCCGTGCCGATGGCGCCGTAACCGATCAATGCGAGTTTTTGTTTCATGGGCTGTTTTGCTTGTCAGATGGAAGAAGAAGAAGATGAAGAAGATTTCAACATATGCTGCACTGCGCGCCGCGTCAGCACAGCCGCCAGATGCGCCCGGTATGGAGCCGACGCATGAATATCGCCCATGGCGATGCCGGCGTCCA
>CAJAOB010000093.1 GCA_903941205.1 uncultured Burkholderiales bacterium
GACAAAGACGCTTTTTATGCTGACCTTCCAACAAATCATTCTGAAACTGCAGGACTACTGGGATGCACAAGGTTGCGCCCTGCTCCAACCCTATGACATGGAGGTCGGTGCCGGCACCTCCCATACCGCCACCTTTTTACGTGCAATAGGCCCAGAGCCTTGGCGCGCGGCGTATGTCCAGCCCTCGCGCCGCCCCAAAGACGGCCGCTATGGCGAAAACCCAAACCGTCTGCAACACTACTACCAGTATCAGGTGGTGCTCAAACCCGCACCCAGCAACATCCTCGAGCTGTACCTCGGTTCGCTCGAAGCGCTGGGCTTTGACCTCAAGCAAAACGACATCCGCTTTGTGGAAGATGACTGGGAAAACCCGACGCTGGGCGCCTGGGGACTGGGTTGGGAAGTCTGGCTCAACGGGATGGAGGTCACCCAGTTCACCTACTTCCAGCAAGTCGGCGGCATCGACTGCCGCCCCATCACCGGCGAGATCACCTACGGGCTGGAACGCCTGGCCATGTACCTGCAAGGCGTGGACAACGTTTACAACCTGGTCTGGACCGACACCGGGTCGGCCTCTGGCCACGCCCAGGGCGAGACCAGACCCTCGGCAGGCAAGATCACCTACGGTGATGTTTTCAAGCAAAACGAAGTCGAGCAGTCGACCTACAACTTTGAGCACAGTGACGCCGAGTTTCTGTTCACGGCCTTCAACGCGCATGAAAAGCAGGCCAAGCACCTGATCGACGCAAAGCTGGCACTGCCGGCCTATGAGCAGGTGCTCAAGGCCGCACACAGTTTCAATTTGCTTGATGCGCGCGGTGCAATTTCGGTAACTGAACGCGCCGCCTACATTGGCCGTATCCGCAACCTGGCGCGCGCTGTCGCGCAAAGCTACTTTGACAGCCGCGAGCGTTTGGGCTTTCCAATGGCGCCGCGCGAATGGGTGGCCCAAATGCAGGCCGCCATGCCCGTTTTGACGAAGAAAGCCGCGTGAGCGAGATGACGATGACGACCCAAAACCTCTTGCTCGAACTCTTTGTTGAAGAGCTGCCACCCAAGGCGTTGAAGAAACTAGGCGATGCGTTTGCTGATGTCTTGCATCAACAGCTTCAAAGCCTGGGGCTGACCTCCGCTGGTTCCACCTTGACTGCCTATGCCTCGCCGCGCCGCCTGGCCGCGCACATCACCGGCGTTGCCGCCGTAGCGCCCGACAAAGCCGTCTCCCAAAAATTGATGCCCGTCAGCGTCGGTCTCGACGCCAGCGGCCAGGCGACGCCCGCGTTGCTCAAGCGGCTGGCGGCGTTGGGGGCTGATGCCTCGGTGGTCCCGCAGCTCAAGCGTGCCATGGACGGCAAGGCCGAAGCCCTGTTCTATGACAGCCTGGTCAAAGGTGCGACGCTTGCCGACGGGCTGCAAAAAGCCCTGCTCGAAGCCATCGACAAGCTGCCGATTCCCAAGGTCATGAGTTACCAGCTCGCGCGCGACTGCGAGTTCCCGGGCTGGAGCAGCGTGAGCTTTGTGCGGCCTGCGCACAGCCTGGTCGCGCTGCACGGCGACCAGGTGGTGGCCTTGCAGGCGCTGGGCCTGAAGTCGGGCCACAGCACGCAAGGCCATCGCTTTGAAGCCGCGGTCTCGCCCGTCGTGATCGCGCATGCCGACGCCTATGCGGCGACGCTGCGTCAAGAGGGTGCGGTGATCGCCAGCTTTGCCGAACGCAAGGCCGAGATTGCGCGCCAACTGGCGGCCGCTGCCGCCGGCATAGGCGGCGTCCAGCCGATTGAAGACGATGCCTTGCTCGACGAAGTCACGGCGCTGGTCGAGCGGCCCAATGTGCTGGTCTGCGCCTTTGAAAAAGAGTTTCTCGAGGTGCCGCAGGAATGCCTGATCCTCACCATGAAGGCGAACCAGAAGTACTTTCCGCTGCTCGACGCGGCCGGCAAGCTCACGCACCAGTTTCTGGTGGTCAGCAACATCAGCCCGGCAGACGCCAGCGCGGTGGTCGGCGGCAACGAGCGCGTGGTGCGTCCGCGCCTGGCCGATGCCAAGTTTTTCTTTGACCAGGACCGCAAGAAGACGCTCGCCTCGCGCGTGGCCGGCCTCGACAAGGTGGTCTATCACAACAAGCTTGGCTCGCAAGGCGAGCGCGTGGCCCGCGTGCGCGCCATTGCCAAGGCCATTGGCCAGCAACTCGGCGGCGACGCGCTGGCGGCCCAGGCCGACCAGGCAGCGCTGCTGGCCAAGACCGATCTGGTGACCGACATGGTCGGGGAATTTCCCGAGTTGCAAGGCATCATGGGCCGCTACTACGCGCGCAACGATGGTTTGGCGCCCGAGGTCGCGGACGCGATTGAAGACCACTACAAACCGCGTTTTGCCGGCGACGAACTGCCGCGCAGCCCGGTCGGCCTGGCTGTGGCGCTGGCTGACAAGCTCGAGACCTTGGTCGGCATGTTCGGCATCGGCAACCTGCCCACCGGCGACAAGGACCCGTTTGCGCTGCGGCGTCACGCGCTGGGCGTGGTGCGCATGCTGGCCGACAAGGCCTTGCCGCTCAACGTCGATGCGCTGGTGCGCGATGCCGGCCTGGCGTTTGGCGACAAGATTGAAGACGCTTCGGCGGCCCTGCTCGACTTCATCTACGACCGTCTCGCCGGCTCGCTGCGCGAGCAGGGCTACAGCGTGCAGGAAGTCGATGCGGTGCTGTCGCAGCGGCCACAGCGCCTGGGCGATATTCCCAGGCGACTGGCGGCGGTCCGCGCCTTTGCCGCGCTGCCCGAGGCGACGGCTCTTGCCGCAGCCAACAAGCGCATCGGCAACATCCTCAAAAAAGCCCCCGAGGTCGATGCCCATGTCAGCGTCGTGCTGCTCAAGGAGCCGGCTGAAATCGCGCTGCACCAGGCCATGGGTTTTGTGCTGCCTGATGCGCAAACACAGTTCGAAGCGGGCGACTACACGGCGTCGCTGCAAACCCTGGCCGCCTTGCGCGCGCCGGTCGACGCCTTCTTTGACGGGGTGATGGTCAATGCCGAGGAAATCGACTTGCGCCTGAACCGGCAGGGCCTGCTCAAATGCCTGCACCTCGCGATGAACCGGGTTGCCGACTTGTCCAAGCTGGCCGCCTGAAATGTGCAATCCTCAGGCTTTTGGCTGCCTGCGCTTGCCGGCCCCGGATCGGCCGCGAGAATCCTGCGACGGAGCTAAGGCATGAAACTCGTCATTCTCGACCGTGACGGCACCATCAACAGCGACAGTGACGATTTCGTCAAGTCGCCCGAGGAATGGCTGCCTCTGCCCGGCGCACTCGAAGCGATTGCCCGTCTCAACCACGGCGGCTGGCATGTGGTGATCGCTTCCAACCAATCGGGTCTGGGCCGGGGCCTGTTCGATGTGGCCACGCTCAACGCCATTCACGCCAAGATGCACAAGATGCTGGCGGCCATGGGCGGGCGCATCGATGCGGTTTTTTACTGCCCGCACAGCCCTGAAGAAAGCTGCGTCTGCCGCAAGCCGCTGCCTGGTTTGTTCGAGCAGATCGGGCTGCGCTTTGGCGCCGCGCTCAAAGGGGTGCCGGCCTGCGGTGACTCGGTGCGCGACGCGATCGCGGGCGCTGCGGCAGGCTGCGAGCCGCACCTGGTGCTGTCCGGAAAATCGTCCGCTTACGCGGCGGGCGGCCAGCCGGAGGGATTGCCGCCGGGCACCCGCATGCACGCGGACTTGGCTGCTTTTGCAGCTTTCTTGCTAGAGCGCGCCACGCCAGCGCCTGCCGCTGCGCCCTTGGAGCCTTTGTTGCCTGTGTCGCCCACGCCGCCCTTGGTGCCCTTGCCGCCGTCACCGTCGCCGGCCTGAAACCCAGGGCCGCGACACCGCCAGCCTATTGCGCCGATCGGGCGCTGCATTTTTCTCTTTTAGGCCCTTCTACAAAGACCTTCATGCCCTTAATCAGATCCATCCTTCACCTGCTCTTGATGACCGTCACGGTGATCCCCTGGGCGATTGCGGTTTTGCTGGCGGCTCCGTTTTTGAGCAGCACCCAAATTTACTGGATGTGCGCCGGATGGCTGCGCGTGGCAGTCTCTGGCGGCACGGCGATTCTCGGCATCCGCAACCGCGTCACCGGCATGGAAAACCTGCCCACCGGCCAGACCAGCGCGTGCGTCTTGTTGGTCAAGCATCAGAGCACCTGGGAGACTTTCTCGATGGTCACGCTGATGCCGCATCCGCTGGCCTATGTGTTCAAGAAAGAGCTGTTGTATGTGCCGTTTTTTGGCTGGGCCATGGGCCGGATGGACATGATCCACATTGATCGCAGCAAGCGTACGGAGGCTTTTTCGAAAGTGGCGGAGCAGGGGCGGCGTTTGATGAGCCAGGGTGTCTGGGTCATCATGTTTCCCGAGGGCACGCGCATTGCAAGAGGCCAGCAGGGCGTCTACAAAAGCGGCGGTACCCGGCTGGCCATCGAGACCGGCGCGCCCGTGATTCCGGTGGCCGTGACTTCGGCCAAATGCTGGCCGCGCAAGGCCTTCATCAAAAGACCGGGCATTGTCGATATCTCCATCGGCAAGCCGATCAGCAGCCTTGGCCGCAAGCCCGATGAGCTGATGCGCGAGGTCCAGACCTGGATTGAAGCGGAAATGCGCCGGCTCGATCCCGAGGCCTATGCCCATGAAGGCGCTACGGCGCTTGTAAAGGGCTGAAACGCCACGCTGCGAGCCTGCGCGAACGGCCTAAACTGCCATGATGCCCAAGCTACTCCAGTGGACGCTAGATCTGTTTTCTTCGGAGCCCGCGCCGCCGCGCAGCCCTCCCAGGGTGCGCACACCGCGGCCCCGGCGCCAGCCGCGCAGGTCCCAGGCGCCCGGCGTTTTGGCACCAGACCTTTTAAGCCAGGAGCCTTGCGCGGCCGCCCCCGTTTGCCCGGCCCCTGACAAAGGCTTGGCTTGGCCAACCGAGGTCGGGCCGCAGCCTTTGCCGCAGACGCTGGCCCAGGCGATGCCGCCAGCGAGCTTTCGCCATCCCGAGGCCAAGCGCGAAGCCATGCTTTCGGGCGTGCTGGTGGCTTATGCGTTCAAGCGCGGCAAGCGCCGGACCATTGGCTTTTCAGTGGGCGCCGAGGGCTTGGTGGTGAGCGCGCCCAAATGGGTTCCGCTGGGGGAAATTGACCGCGCGGTGCAGGAAAAAGCCAGCTGGATCCTGAAAAAGTTGCAGGAAACCCGCGAGCGCTACCGACGGATGGAATCGGCCCGGGTCGACTGGCAAGACGGCGCCTGCCTGCCTTTCATGGGGGGCGAGCTGGTGGTGGTGCTGGACCCGCGTCAGCCCGCATCAGCCGCGGCGACCGTGCATCCCGAGGCGGGTCCTGAAGCGCGCCACGTGCTGCGGCTTGGCCTGGCGCACAGCGCCTCGGCGACGCAGATTCGCGATGCCGCACAAGCCTGGCTGATGCGCCATGCCAAGGGACTCTTCGAGGAGCGGCTGAACCACTACGCGCCGCGCCTGGGTGTGCGCTGGCAGCGCCTGAGCCTGAGCAGCGCTGGC
>CAJAOB010000094.1 GCA_903941205.1 uncultured Burkholderiales bacterium
ATGCGGGCGCTGTTGCTGTTTGACGACCGCTGGCCCCCACCCCAGCCCTCCCCCAGAGGCGGAGGGAGCAAATCGCTGCCCCCGACCTGATCGGGGGGCGGTGATCCATGGCTCTGTGTTGTCTGCCTTTGTCAATGCAGTGCTAGCTCAGCCCGCCAGAGGCGGTTCCGGGTTTCATGTTGGTGGCTTGCACTGCTTGTTCGTTCAGCGCGAGGCCTTGGGCGCTCTCAAATCAGGTTGCGCATGGCCTGTGCCGTCTCGCTGAGCACATTGAGCACGCGTTGCACGGCGTCTTCACTGGACTCATGGCCCATGGGCATGGTCACGCTCAGGGCGCCCGTCACCTGGCCGTGGCGGTCGCGCAGGGGCACGGCGATGCCGCGGTGGTTGAGTTCAAGCTGCTGCTCTGACAGGGCCCAGCCCTGGGCGCGCACCCGGGCCAGATCCAAGCGCAGGCGGTCTTTGCTGACGATGGTGTGCGAGGTGTAGGTGCTCAGCGTATGGGTTTGCAGCCAGGCTTCCAGCCCCTCGGTGCCGCGCAGCGCCAGCAGCAAGAGGCCGGCCGCTGTGACCTGGGCTGGCACCCTGGCGCCGAGCACGTAGCCCGTGTTCATGGCGCGGGTCGAGCCGTTGCGGGCGATGTAGACGATGTCGTCGCCGTCCATCACGCTGACGTAAGCGCTTTCCTGCGTACCTGCGGTGACCCGCTGCAGAAAAGGTTGCACGATGCGCGGCAATCGCGCCGACTCCAGATAAGACTGGCCCAGCCGCAACACACGCGGGGTCAGCCAGAACAGCTTGCCGTCGCTGGCCACATAGCCCATGTGCTCCAGCGTCAGCAGGTAGCGCCGCGCTGCGGTGCGCGTGATGCCGCAGCGCAGGCCGGCCTGACTGGCGGTCAGACGCGGGTTGGCGTCGTCAAAGCATTCGATGACCGACAGGCCTTTTTCAAGACCGGCGATCCAGTCGCGCTTGTCGAGGGCGGGGCGCGCAGGGGTGTTGGGCAGGTGATCCATGGGTGGCGGCAGAGGTGGATGGCTTGGGTCAAACCCGAGTTAGGATCGATTATCGAACAGTATTGATCGTTAATCGCGCAAATTGGGAGGGCGGCGGGATTTTGTGAGTTTGAGCGTCTAAAGTTCGGGATTCGGAGATTCCGTGATTCCATCTATTCCAAGGAGACAGACATGAACAAACGCTTTACCTTCAAATCCCTCGTGGCTTGCGCCATTCTGGCCGGCAGCAGCGCCGGTTTTGCCCAGGACACGATCAAGATTGCCAACATTGTTGAAATGTCCGGCCCCGGCACGACGTCGGGCGTGATGTTCAAAAACGGTGTCGAGATGGCCATCAAGGAAATCAATGCCGCTGGCGGCATCCTGGGCAAAAAGATCACCTACACATCCGAAGACACCCAGAGCAACCCGGGCGTCGCCAAGGGTCTCGCGCAAAAAGCCGTTGACAACGATGTGTTCGCTATTTTTGGCCCGGTTTATTCCGGCTCCATCATGGTCTCGATGGCCGAGAGCCGGCGCGGTGAGGTGCCCAACTTCACTGGTGGTGAGGCGGGCTCCATCACCCAGCAGGGCAACCCTTATGTGTTCCGCACGTCTTTCGGCCAGTCGGTTTCTTTTCCCAAAGTTGCGCGCTACCTGACAGCCAAGTCCAAAAAGCTGGCGGTGTTGTATGTGAACAATGACTTCGGCAAGGGTGGCCAGGCCACCATCAAGCAACTGCTCGCCAATTCGGGCACGCAGATCGTGACCGAGATTTCGACCGAAGCCGGCCAGGTGGACTTTTCTGCTGCCGTAATCCAGGCCAAGCAGTCGGGCGCGGATGCCCTGTTTGCTTACACCAACGAAGAAGAGTCCGCCCGTCTGCTGCGCGAGCTGCGCAAGCAGGGCTGGAACAAGCCGGTCATCGGTGAGACAGTGTTGACCAGCGCCAAGGTGGTGGAGTTGGCGGGTGAGGCCGCCAACGGCGCTTTGGCCCACGTCGGCTTGACTGTCGAAGCGCCGCAACTGCAGGCTTTCGGGAAAAAATACCAAGCTGCTTACAACTCCGTGTCGGACCATAACGGCGTGAAAGGCTACACCGGCATGTACATCTTGAAGGCGGCCATTGAAAAGGCCGGCAAGCTGGACCGCAAGGCCGCTGCTGCTGCCATCCGCAACAGCTGCTTCTCGGCCAAGCAGTACCCCGGCGTGCTGATGGACGTCTGCTTTGACGGCAACGGCGACATCGACCGTGAAAGCTTCATGACCGAGATCCGCGGTGGCAAGACCGTGGTGGCCGAGGTCCTGCCGGCCATGGGCAAAAAGTAATCGTCCAACGCAGCACATCAACCGGAGAAGTACGCATGTCAGACTCCCCCTTTGTGTTGGCCGGCGTGATGGGTTGGCCGGTGGCGCACACGCGCTCGCCTGCCATCCATAACCACTGGATCGCCAAGCATGGACTCAAGGGCGCTTACGTGCAGCTGCCGGTGCATCCCGATCGGTTGGAGGCCGCCCTGCGTGGCCTGCCGGCCCTGGGCTTTGCCGGTTGCAACGTCACGGCGCCGCACAAGGTGAGCGCCATGCCTTTCATGGATGAGCTGCACCCGACGGCGCAGCGGGTGGCGTCGATCAACACGATTGTGGTGCAGCCCGACGGCAGCCTGCTGGGCATGAACAACGACGGAGCAGGCTATGTCCAGAGCCTGCGCGACGCCGACCCGAGCTGGCGCGGCGATGCCGGGCCTGCCCTGGTGCTGGGTGCCGGCGGCGCGGCCCGTGCCATCGTGGTGGCACTGCTGGATGAGGGCGTGCCGGAGCTGCGCATCACCAACCGCACGCTGGAGCGCGCGCAGGCACTGGCCGAGGCCTTTGGCGACCGCGTCAAGGTGGTGCCGTGGGCCCAGCGCAATGAGGCGATGGCGGGCGTGAGCCTGCTGGTCAACACCACCACCCAGGGCATGCACGGCCAGCCACCGCTGGATGTGGCGCTGGACGCGCTGCCTGCAGCGGCCATGGTGTCGGATGCAATTTACGTCCCCATGGAAACGCCGCTGCTGACGCAAGCCCGGCTGCGCGGCCACCAAACCGTCAATGGCCTGGGCATGTTGCTCAATCAGGCACGTCCGGCGTTCAAGGCCTGGTTCGGTGTGATGCCCGAGATCACGCCCGAGCTGCGCGCGGCGATTCTGGCCACCTTTTAAAACGCCATGACCGTGAGCATCTTCGATCTGCCCAAGATCGATGGGCATTGCCATGTCCTTGATCCGCAGCGCTTCCCGTATCCCGCAGAGGTGCCCTACCACCCGCAAGGGCAGGAGGTGGGCACGGCGGCCTATTTTTCGCACGTGATGGCGGCCTACGGCGTGCAGCACGCGCTGCTGGTGGGGCCCAACTCGGGCTATGGCACTGACAACCGCTGCCTGCTCGATGCCATCGCCCAGGGCGAGGGCCGCTACAAAGGCGTGGCGGTGCTGCCGGCGGACACCTCTCTGGCGGCGCTGCGTGCGCTGCAGGCGCAGGGCATTGTGGGCGTGGCCTTCAACGCTGCCTTTCACGGGCTGGCGTACTACCAGGACATCGACCCGCTGCTGGGCCGCCTGGCCGAGCTGGGACTGTGGGCGCAATTCCAGGTGGAGGGTGACCAGCTGGCGGCGCTGCTGCCACGGCTGGAGCGCAGCGGCGTGCGCACGCTGATCGACCACTGCGGCCGCCCGACGCTGGCCGACGGGCCTGACGCACCGGGGCTGCAAGCCTTGCTGCGGCTGGCGGACAGCGGTCAGGGTGTTGTGAAGCTGTCGGGCTTTGCCAAGTTTTCGCAAGACGGTTACCCGTTCGCGGATGCACAGGCGCATGTGATGCGGCTGTGGCAGGCCTTTGGTCCGGAGCGCTGCATGTGGGCCTCGGACTGGCCTTATCTGCGTGCCACTTACCGGCTGGACTACGGCACGCTGCTCAAGCTGGCCGAGCGTTGGTTCACACCGCTGCAGTGCCGGCAAATGATGTGGGATACGCCCCAAAGACTTTTCAACTGGTGACTTGTCCATGACCGATTTTTTCCAACTCTTTTTCAGTGGCATGGCCACCGGCAGCATCTATGCGCTGGCGGCCCTGGGCTTTACCCTGCTCTGGCAAGCCTCCGGCACGATCAACTTTGCCCAGGGCGAGTTCGTCATGCTGCCGGCCTTCGTGATGGTGATCCTGCTGCATGCCGGGCTGCCGCTGTACCTGTGTTTTGGGGTGTCCTGCATCGTCTCGACCCTGGTGCTGGGCTGGGCCTTCAAACGCGGCGTGGTGGACCCCTTGTTCAAGTACGGCATGATGCCGATCGTGGTGGCCACCATCGGCCTGTCGATCGCCCTGCGCAACGGCGTTCGGGCGGGTTACAGCTCTGAGCCGCAGCCCTTTCCGCAGGTGTTCCCTGACCTGTTGTTCAACTGGGGCGGCGTGATGGTCTCGGCCAGTGACATCGGCACTTTCATTTTTGCGCTCTCGCTGGTGTTGGTGACGCAGGCTTTTCTGACGCGCACCGTGACCGGGCGCGCCATGCAGGCGGTGGCGCAAAACACCGAGAGTGCCAGCGTGCTTGGCATCAATGTGCCGCGCATGATTTTTTACACATTCGCCATCAATGCGCTGCTGGCCGCCGCCGCAGCCTTGCTGGTGACGCCCACCTACCTGGCCAAATTTGACATGGGCGAGGGCCTGGGCACCAAAGCATTTTTTGCCGCCATCATCGGCGGCTTCAACAACTCGCGCGGTGCGCTGCTGGGCGGGCTGATTGTGGGCGTGTGCGAAAACCTGGCGGCAGCCTATGTGTCGCCGGCCTACAAGGACGCCGTGGCGCTGGCTATTTTCATGTTGGTGATCCTGTTCAAGCCGCAGGGCCTGTTGGGTCGCAAAGAGGAGCGCAAGGTATGAAAAAGTTGCATATCGCCCTGATGGCCCTGGTGCTGCTGTTTCTGGTGGTCA
>CAJAOB010000095.1 GCA_903941205.1 uncultured Burkholderiales bacterium
CCAGCAGCTGTCCAGGCGCAGCGCGCGGCAAGGCCGGATCAAGCAGCGGCAAAGACACCGCCCGCTCACCCCATTGCGCCTTGAGCGCATCGGTCAAGGGATCCGCCTGAAAGCCCTCCAGCACCACCAGCAGCTCGCCGCTCGCCGAGAACAGAAGATCCGTGGGATAGGCGGATGTCGAGGCCCAGGCCAATGCAATCTGACCCAGCGCCGATTCCATCGCCAGCATGGGCGTGTCCATGCCCGCTGCCAGTTGCGCGCCCAGATGGCGACCCCATTGAGCGCGCTGATCCGGCTTGACCGCAGCTGCCAGCCGGGTCAACGACCACGCCGCTTCAACCAGACGCGCGGCCAGCAGGTCCTTGTGCGCGGTCAGGCCGGCTTGCTCGAGCAAGCCGGCTGCCGTCAGCCAATCGCAGGCGGCATCCATGCGGATGTCGTTCGCTGCGGGCTCGAAAGGCATGCCCAGCGTCGCCTGAAGGCTGTTGGCCCAGTTCATGGTGGTTTCAAAGCGCGGCACAAAAGACGCCGCGCCTTGCGCCGCCCAGGCTGCACGGCCTTGTTGCATCAGTTGCGCGTAGGGCACCAGCACCACGCAAGCGCCGACATGCACACCGCGCTGGTCGGCGAGATCGCGAATCTCCCCGACCACCCGGGCCCAGTCCACGTCAATGAAATGAGGCGAAGATGCGGTGCCTGACAAAGGGCTGGCTATCTGTGTCATAGATAAATCTGAACAGGAGGACGTTAACAACAGGGGCTGCTTTCTGACACAATCGCCTGAAATGAGCCCTAACCTGCACCCTCTTCTCAAGGAGCCATCATGGCCAGCGAACTGATCAAACACACCACAGATGCCACCTTTGAGGCGGACGTCATCAAATCGACGCAGCCGGTGTTGGTGGACTATTGGGCCGAATGGTGCGGTCCGTGCAAGATGATCGCCCCAATTCTCGACGAAGTGGCGAGCAGCTATGACGGCAAACTGCAGATCGCCAAAATGAATGTCGACGAAAACCGCGACATTCCAGCCAAGTTTGGCATCCGGGGCATCCCGACGCTCATGCTCTTCAAAGATGGGCAACTGGCCGCCACCAAAGTTGGCGCCATGAGCAAGGCGCAGTTGACCGCTTTCATTGACCAGCAACTGGCCTGAACCCGCAGCCCCTGCCTTCAAAGGTCGGGGCTCTTTTCAAGGCTTGCAACGGGCAGGACGACTGCACGCAAGTCAACCTTTTCATGAGCGAGCAGTCGAGCTTCTTAGCTTGAGCATTTAATCCCCGCGTTCAGCGCTGAACTCAACGGTATCAAAAGCGTAGCCACCTGGCCCGCCTGAAGACCAGCACCCGCTGTGCAAGCTCAGTCTGTCAGGCGCCAAATTCCTGTCATAATTCGCGAAGCCGCCCCGGCCACCAGCCACACCGTGCGGACGCCAGCGTCAAAGCTGGTTTTAACAGCCCCCTGAAAAACCTCTTCTTGACGGGCACCTTTTTTCAAAACACCCCCGTTTTAAGCTGAACTCCACTTCCGGAGTTCCAATCACGCAGGTAAATCCATGCACTTAAACGAACTCAAGGCACTGCACGTGTCTGAAGTACTCAAGCAAGCCGAAGCACTTGAGATCGAAAACGTTGGCCGTATGCGCAAGCAGGAGCTGATGTTTGCGATCATCAAGAAGCGCGCAAAAACCGGCGAAACCATCGTCGCCGACGGCGTGCTCGAAGTGCTGCCCGACGGCTTCGGCTTCCTGCGCGCGCCGGACTCGAGCTACACCGCCTCGACCGACGATATCTACATCAGCCCCAGCCAGATTCGCCGCTTCAACCTGCACACGGGCGACATGATCGAAGGCGAAGTGCGTACACCCAAGGATGGTGAGCGCTACTTTGCCCTGAACAAGCTGGACAAGATCAACGACGGCGCGCCTGAGGCTAACAAGCACAAGGTGATGTTCGAGAATCTGACGCCGCTGTTCCCGCGTGAACAGTACAAGCTCGAACGCGACATCAAGGGGGAAGAAAACCTCACCAGCCGCATCATCGACATCATCGCGCCCATCGGCAAGGGCCAGCGCGCCCTGCTGGTGGCACCGCCCAAATCCGGCAAGACCGTGATGATGCAGAACATCGCCCACGCGATCACTGCCAATTACCCGGATTCCGTGATGATGGTGCTGCTGGTCGACGAGCGCCCTGAAGAAGTGACCGAAATGCAGCGCAGCGTGCGCGGCGAAGTGATCTCATCGACCTTTGACGAGCCTGCTGCGCGCCACGTGCACGTGGCCGAAATGGTCATCGAGCGCGCCAAGCGCCTGGTCGAGCTCGGCAAGGACGTGGTGATCTTGCTGGACTCGATCACCCGCCTGGCCCGCGCCTACAACAACGTGTTGCCCTCCTCGGGCAAGGTGCTCACCGGCGGCGTCGATGCCAATGCGCTGCAAAGGCCCAAACGCTTTTTCGGCGCGGCCCGAAAAATTGAAGAAGGCGGCAGCCTGACCATCATCGGCACGGCGCTGATCGACACCGGCAGCCGGATGGACGAGGTGATCTTTGAGGAATTCAAGGGTACAGGCAACTGCGAGATTCACCTGGACCGCCGCCTCTACGAAAAACGCGTGTTCCCGGCGATCAACCTGAACCGCAGCGGCACCCGCAAGGAAGAACTGCTGCTGGCGCCCGAAATCCTGCAAAAGTCGCGCATCTTGCGTCAGTTCATGTACAACATGGACGAGATCGAGTCGATGGAATTGATGCTCAAGAATATGAAGGCGACAAAGAACAACCATGAGTTCTTTGACATGATGCGCAGGGGCGGGTAGGACTGTGAGCCCCCACGCTTTTCACTTCGTGTAAAAGCTGCCCCCCGAGGGGGCGCTGCGCCTGCGGACCGGCGAAGCCGGATCCGCGGCCCTGGCTTGCGGGGGATGCTCGGGGCACAGTGATTTTCTCCTTGCTGCGCCTGCGGCCCGGCTATGCCGGATTCCCGGCACTGGCTGGGTGGGACTTTCCCTGCGATTTCTCGGCTAAGTTCCAGCCGCCTTCCGGGTGCGTTTGCATGGCATAATCTGGGGCTCAGCGGAAAGTGTCCTGGACTGGCTTGGATGGCTCCCGCAACGATCAAGGA
>CAJAOB010000096.1 GCA_903941205.1 uncultured Burkholderiales bacterium
GACACCTGGACTGCCCAGGTTGAAAAAATCACTGCGGCCGATATCAAGGCCGCCTTTGCCCGCAAGCTTCAGCCCGAGCGCATGGTTACCGTGGTGCTGGGCGCTGGCTCATGAGGCCGCGGTCGGAACAGGCCAAGGCTGCGCCTGCGCCCAAAGCCACGGGTAAGCCAGGGCCGCGCCATCACAAGGCGCTGCCCGGCGAGGTGCGCATCATTGGCGGCATTTACAAGCGCACCAAGCTGCCCGTGCCGGACAAGCCCGGCTTGCGGCCCACGCCGGACCGCGTCCGGGAGACGCTGTTCAACTGGCTGGGGCAAGACCTCACCGGGTGGCGTTGCATCGATATTTTTGCCGGTACCGGCGCGCTGGGTTTTGAAGCCGCCTCCCGCGGCGCCGCAGAAGTCATCTTGTGCGAACAAGACCCCCAACTGGCGCTCAAGCTCAAGGCCTTGCAGGAGCGGCTGCAGGCCAGCGTGGTGCGCGTCGAGCGCGGCGACGGCACCAGTCTGCTGCGCCGGCAAAGTCCCGGTTCGATGCAACTGGTGTTCATCGACCCGCCCTTTGATTCAAGCCTGTTCGAGCCCGCGCTCAAAGCTGCGGCCGACGTGATCGCCGACAAGGGCTTTGTTTATCTGGAAGCGCCGCGCAGCTGGACGGCGCAAGAGCTGCTGCCCTTCGGGCTGGAGATTTACCGCAGCGGCAAGGCCGGCGCAGTTCATTTTCATTTGCTGGCGCGGCTGGGAGCGTTCGCTGCTTAAAGCCCTGCCCCGGGGCGAGCCAGGAGGGGTGCCGCTGGTCTGGCAGGGGGAATCTGGCGGTGCCGTTGGGGTCAGAGCCTGCGGGGCATAATTCTGGCCATGGTCTTTTTGCCCCCTACTTCCATGCGAACAGCGGTTTATTCCGGCACCTTTGACCCCTTCACCCTGGGCCACGAAGACGTGGTCCGCCGTGCGGCGGGTTTGTTTGACCAGCTGATCGTCGCCGTGGCGGTGGCGCACCACAAGAAAACGCTTTTCAGCCTGACCGAGCGTGTGCAGCAGGTCGAGCAGGCGGTGCAGGGGCTGGCACAGCCACAGCGCATCAAGGTGCTGCCCTTTGACGGGCTCATCATGGATTTTTGTGGGCAGCAGCAGGCCAGCGCCGTGGTGCGCGGCGTGCGCAACCTTACTGACTTCGACTATGAAGCCCAGATGGCGGCCATGAACCGCAAGCTGCGGCCGCAAGTTGAGACGGTTTTTTTGTTGCCCGACGCGCCCTTGCAATGCATCAGCAGCACGCTTGTGCGCGAGATCAGCAAACTGGGCGGCAACGTTCGCCAGATGGTCAGTCCGGCCGTAGCCGCTGCGCTGGCCGCGGCGCATGCGTCCGGCGCAGTCCAAAAAGGCAGCTGACGTGGCTTTGATCATCACCGACGAGTGCATCAATTGCGACGTCTGCGAGCCCGAGTGCCCTAACCAGGCGATCTACATGGGCCTGGAAATCTATGAGATCGATCCGCACAAATGCACCGAATGTGTCGGTCATTTTGACGAGCCTCAGTGCGTGCAGGTCTGCCCGGTCGCGTGCATCCCGATCAACCCGCAGCACATCGAAAGCCAGGAAAGCCTGTGGGAAAAATACCGGCGCTTGCAGGCAGGAGCGTCGTCCGGCCCGGTCGGTGCCTGAGCCCGGATTTGCCAGCCAGGGCCCCACTATTCCTTGGGGGCGGGTTCTGCCGGCTTGCCGATACAGGCGTTTTCGGATTCTGCTTTGCGCGGCGGCTTGGCCCGCACCGGCGCATGCGTGTGAATCAGCATGGTGGCTTTTTCCATCTCGCCATCAATCAACATTGGTGCCGCCTTCAAGCTGCGCGCGAGCGCCTCTTCAATCGCCAGCCGGTGGTCTTGCGAGGGTTTTTGCAGCACCCAGTTCACCACCTCTGACTTGACGCCTGGATGACCGACGCCGATGCGCAGTCGCCAGTAGTCGGCGCTGCCGAGTTGCGCATGAATGTCGCGCAGGCCGTTGTGGCCCGCATGGCTGCCGCCAAATTTGAGCTTGAGCTGGCCAGGGACAATGTCGAGCTCATCGTGCGCGACCAAAATCTCCTCGGGCTTGATCTTGAAAAAACGCGCGAGGGCGCCGACCGATTTGCCCGAGAGATTCATGAAGGTGCGTGGCTCCAGCAGCCACAGCGTGTGGCCCTTCACGGTCGTGCGCGCCACCACGCCGTGGTAGCTCTTGTCGAGCACCAGGTTCACTTTAAGCTCACGCGCCAGCGCATCGACCCACCAAAAACCGGCGTTATGCCGTGTGGCTTCGTATTCAGGGCCGGGATTGCCCAGGCCGACAAAAAGTTTGATCATGAGCGGATGAATGCGGTGTGTCGGGTTGCGCTGCGCTTATCGGGGCCTTAGGCGTATGCAGCACTGTAAGGCCTGCCTTCATGAAAATGAAAACGGCCCATGGCCTCGCAAGAGGCTATGGGCCGTGACCAAGAGGCAGATCTCTGGGGCGAGATTATTTCTTGGCAGCTGGCTTGGCAGGCGCCTTGCCGGCACCTTTGCCGCCCTTGGCGTCTTTGGCATCGGCAGCGGCAGCGGGTGCTGCTTCGGCCGGGGCTTCTTCGACAATCGCCGACACCGAGGCCACCACAGGGTTGACCTGGCCTTTGGCCACGAATTTCACGCCTTTTGGCAGCGCGACGTCCTTGATGTGCAGCGACGAGCCTTTTTTCATGCCACTCAGATCGATGGCGATGAATTCAGGAATGTCGGCGGGGAAGCAGGAAACGGTCAGCTCGGTCAGGACGTGGTTGACGAGGCAGCCCTCAGCCTTGACCGCTGGAGAGCTCTCTTCGCCGCTGAAGTGCAGCGGCACTTTGACTGTCATGCGGGTCGTGGCTTCGACGCGCTGGAAATCGATGTGCAGGATCTGCTGCTTGAACGGGTGCATTTGCAGATCGCGCAGCAGGACCTTGTGCGTGTTACCAGCGAGTTCCATCTCGAGGATGGAAGCGTGGAAAGCTTCCTTTTTGATGGCGTGGAACAGCGCGTTGTGATCCAGCTCGATCAGCAGGGGCTTGCCCGTTCCGCCATAGACGATGCCGGGCGTGCGGCCCGTGATGCGGAGACGGCGGCTCGCACCCGTGCCCTGCAGTGCGCGCTCAAAAGCGACGAATTTCATACTATTTCTCCAAAAGAGGCTTGCCGCGACCAGCGTGCCTCGTGACGTAAATGGCGGCGCCCGGAGGTGCCGCCGGCTTTTTGCTCCGGATCAGAACAGATTGTCTTGGTCCGAGAACAGACTCATGACCGACTCTCCCTTGGCGATGCGCTGGATTGTTTCGGCAATCAGCGGTGCCACGGAGAGTTGGCGAATTTTCTTGCAGCCCTTGGCGGTATCGCTCAAGGAAATAGTGTTCGTGACCACGACTTCGTCGAGCGCATCGCCCTTGGCAATTCGGTCGATGGCCGGACCCGAAAAAATCGGGTGCGTGCAATAGGCATAGACTTTCCTGGCGCCGCGCTCCTTGAGCACCTCCGCCGCCTTGACCAGCGTGCCTGCCGTGTCGATCATGTCGTCCATGATGACGCAGTTGCGGCCGTCAATATCGCCAATGACGTGCATCACTTCAGAGACGTTGGCCTTGGGCCGGCGCTTGTCGATGATGGCCATGTCGCAACCGAGCTGCTTGGCCAGCGCACGTGCACGCACCACGCCGCCCACGTCGGGTGAGACGACCATCAGGTCGTTGTAGTTTTGCAAGCGCAAGTCGCCGAGCAGGACGGGCGAGGCGTAGATGTTGTCAACGGGAATATCAAAAAAGCCCTGGATCTGGTCGGCATGCAGGTCCATGGTCAAAACCCTGGAAACGCCCACGGTCTGCAACATGTTGGCAACCACTTTGGCGGTGATGGGAACGCGCGCCGAACGGGGGCGGCGATCCTGGCGGGCGTAGCCAAAATAGGGAATCACGGCGGAAATGCGCTCTGCCGATGCTCGTTTGAGCGCATCGACCATGATCAGCAATTCCATGAGGTTGTCATTGGTCGGAGCGCAGGTGGATTGCACGACAAAAACTTCACGCGCCCGAACGTTTTGCTGGATTTCGACGGTGACTTCGCCATCTGAAAAGCGGCCCACATGCGCCGCGCCCAGCGAAATTCCGAGGTTGTAGGCAATTTCCTCGGCCAGACCGGGATTGGCATTGCCAGTGAAAACCATGAAGTCAGGGTTGTGCGCGAGCATGTGGTGTCCAGCGGGGTTTGGCAGTGAAAACGATGAAGGAGGCGTGAGATGCGAAGTACGCACTAAAAACCACTTTGTGCTCAATGCCTGTGCGGCCGCTGAAATAACGCTGGGATTTCAGTCGGCCCAGGCGGATCGGGCCGAAACGCGTACTTCAAACCACGAACCTGAAATCGCTGACCGCAGGCACCAAACCGAAAACACTCAAGAAGAGACCCTTGCCCGAACTTCGGCAGGAAGTTCGCGGCAAAGGCCAAGTAATTTGGCAGGGGTGGAAGGATTCGAACCTGCGAATGCCGGAATCAAAATCCGGTGCCTTAACCAACTTGGCGACACCCCTACACAGGTCTACTGGCCCAGCTTCATTGCCATTCGGCAACTTCTGCTTTGACAGCCAACCTATCAATCGTCGCGAGGAAACTCATCTTTTCAGCCGCTAGTTTACCAACCGGCCAGAGGATGAGACTCCAGATTGCCGCATTTTCTGACAGTCCAACCGCTTGGCGCGGCCGGAAGAGTCATATCGTGCGGCATATGCGCAAAAACAGCACTTCCCGAGCCGGTCATCCTGCCGCAGAGCTTATGTTGCCCGAGCCAGTCGAGAGACTGGGTCAATGGCGGACAGAGCGTCTGGGCTACCGGCTGCAAGTCGTTGCGACCGTACTCGTAAACACGGTTTTTGTTGTTTGCAGCAAAGCTAGAAATTGTAGCAGTTTCGCTATTGCGTTTTAGCTCCGGGGAGCGAAAAATCTCGGGCGTTGACAGTCCGGTAGGTGTTTTGACCACCAGAAACTTGGCTGGCGGTAAGTTTGTCGGCGTGATTTTCTCGCCTATTCCCTCGACCCAGGCGTGGCTGCCACACAAAAAAAAGGGCACGTCCGCGCCCAGAGCGAGCGCCAGGGCGTGGAGTTTGCCGGGCGGCAGTCGCAGGCCCCACAGACGCTGCAGGGCCAGCAGGCAGCTCGCGGCATCTGACGATCCGCCGCCCATGCCGGCTTGGGAAGGTATGCTTTTTTCGAGGCTGATGTGAACGCCCAGCGAAGTTCCGCAGGCGGCCTGCAGTGCGCGTGCGGCGCGAACCGTGAGGTCGTTTTCGGGCAGGATTTCGGCGCTGCCGGCGCCTAGGTCAGTGCGGGAAATCACACCGTCCCTGCGCAGTTCGAAGTGCAGTGTGTCGCACCAGTCGATTAGCATGAAGACTGACTGTAGCAGGTGGTAGCCGTCGGGCCGCTGGCCGGTGATGTGCAAAAACAGATTGAGTTTTGCGGGCGCCAAAACGTCGTAGATCGCGTTCAGGGGGTTGGTGCTCGGTACGATTCGGCGCAACATGGACTCGCGTGGCGGCAAAGCCTTAAGGTGCCGGTCTATCAAGAATGATGCGCAAGTCCGACAACTGGGGCGTCGTTCGACGCGCGCTAATGCGGCCCTCGGGTCGTCGCGTGAGATCGACCTTCCAGCCCGTAGCCGCGTCTTCAATGCCGCCCAGCCAAGCGAACAGAGCCGAAACGGGCAGTGACGTACCCGTTGATTGTTCAATCAGCTCGTCGATTGATCTGAAACGGCGTGGTTCGTTGCCGGTGTAAAGAAGGGCCTCGGCAGGCGACCAGCGCGCGGCCAGCAAGACGTTGCCGAGCGGGCTGCTCAGCGTGAGTTCGCCTCTTTGGGGGCTGCCCTTGAGCTCAAAGTTGGCGGAAAAAGACTGGGGCGACTCGGATTGGACTTGCAGACTGAGACGACCGGACCAAGCCTGGCTAGAAGCCCAGATGTCTGGCGCAGGCGGTAGCTGGACGCACGCCTCAAGCAGAACCACTCCCGCAGCCGCCATCAGGAAGGCACGCCTTTGTCGTGCGCTCGCGCACCAAGGCCCCGCGGCCAGAGAAAATTGACGTCGCTGCACGCCCAAGGGGGTCTCAGAGCTTGGCGCCCAGGCGCTTGATGGTCTCTTGAAGAGTCTCATTGTCGATATTGAGCAGCTGGCCTTCTTTCCAAATTGCCAGGGCCCGTTCCCGCATGCCCAGACTCCAGAGGACTTCACCCAGATGCGCGGCGATTTCGGGATCTGGGCGTGCCTTGAAGGCAGCCTCAAGAATGCGCAAGGCTTCCGTCCGATTGCCCAAGCGGAACTCCACCCAACCCAGGCTGTCCTTGATGTACGGGTCTGTAGGGGCGAATTCAAGCGCTTTTTGAATCAGTTGCTTGGCCTCTGGCAAGCGCACATTGCGGTCGGCCAGCGAGTAACCGAGGGCGTTGTAGGCGGCGTGGTAATCCGGCTTGATTTCCATGACCCGTCGCAGCAGGCGCTCCATATCGGGAAGTTTGTCGAGCTTCTCGGCAATCATGGCCTGCTCGTAGATCAATTCCACATCTCGCGGTGAATCCGTGATGGCTTGAGCCATTCGCTCATAGGCCATGGCGTACTGCTTGAATTCCCTGAGCAGCGACACCTCTGCCAGCAATTTCCCATGAGACTCCTCGCGCGTGGGTTCGGGCAACTCGCGGATGAGCGCAATCCCCTCTTTCAATTTGCCTTGGCGGGCGAGCAGTGCCGCACGCCGCGTTTGTGACTGCATCAAGGCTTCCGGGTTTTCAATGCGTTTTAGCCAGGCTTCAGCCGCAGCGAAATCCGAGCGTTTTTCAGCGATCTTCGCCAGTGCCAAAAAGGCCTGCGCCAGCCCGGCGGACTGCTCCTCAGCTGGCGCTTGCTTTTCGACCAGCGCGATATACCGCTTCAATGAGACTTCGGCGGGCAGGGGCTGATTTTCCTGCGCTTGCAGCGAACCCAGCAATAACCAGCCCGGCGCGAAGTCCGGCATGTCCCGGGTGCTGATCTCCAGCTGGTTCATGGCGTCTGGATACCGATTGGCGCCAAGCAATTTGCGTGCGTAGTTCAGGCGAATTTCGGGCTTCGCGTCCTTGAAGTCGCTCAGGTATTGCCGCACCAGCGCTTCGGCTTGCGGCAGTTGGGGCGTTATCAGGTCCAGGGCGATCAGGACGGGGCCTTCTGCCTTGCGGTCTGCGCCATGCGCCCGGCGCACGGCATCCATCGCGGCGGTGCTGTCCCCCGCAGCCAGGCGCAAGCGGGCCGCCATCACCCACGCGGGAAATGCGGTCTCAGGGGCTATGAAAAAAGGCGCCAAGGCCTGCTCAATCAGATTCGCGGCTAGTTTTTTGTCGCTCGCTCGTGCGTACAAGCGCGGTACCGCCTCGAACACCAGGCCCCGTTCTGCAACCGGTGTCGACTCGATCAGGGACCTCAGCGGTTCGACTGAATCACTGATGCGGTTCAGGGTCACCAAGATTTGCAGAATGTAACGACTCGCCTCCATGGAGGCGGGTTGCGCCTGTTTCCAGGCGCTTGCAGCCTGCAGCGCAGCTTCGCCCGAGCGAGACTCCAGGGCCAAATCGACGGCGCGCTGGTAGAGGCGCGTGTCGTTCGATTTTTTTGCCGCATCCAGAATAATTGAAACGGCTGGGCCGGTTTCGCCGTTGCGGGCGCTGAGCTCGCCGATCAACACTTGGTACACAAGCTGCGCCTCCAGGCCCCAGGTGGTGTTCCTGGCATTTCTGGCCGGCTGGGCGGGCCTTGCGGTGGCTGGCTTGTCGGGGTTGGCGGCTGGAGCGACCGGGGCGGGTTGCGCGCTCGTCGTGGGAAGCATCAAGCAGAGCCCCGAGAAGGCGAGCAGAAATGTTTTCATCATCAGGGCATGATAATTGAAGCTCTGCTTTGCCGTGTTTCGGCAGCTTGGATCTTCGCAGCGCGGTACCTCGTCAAGTAGCCGGGGTGATTTGACCCGTTTGACCTCGGTCACTACCACCCTTGCACGTTTTTCGCCATACACCTTCTCGCGCCATGCCAGAACTCCCAGAAGTCGAAGTCACCCGTCTTAGCTTTACAGACCGCATCGCGGGCGCTCAGGTATGTTCGGTGACCATGGGAAAACCCCTGCGCTGGGCGCTGGGCTGCGATCCGGCGGCGCTGACGGGGCGAAGGGTGCTTCAGGTGCGCCGGCGCGGCAAGTACCTTTTGATCGACCTCAGCGAGGGCCTGCTTTTAATGCATCTGGGCATGTCGGGCAGCGTCGTTTTTTCTGGCCACCTGCCGGCGGCTGGAAAACACGACCATTTCGAGATGCAGACGTCTCGGGGCTGCTTGCGGCTAAACGATCCGCGACGTTTTGGCGCCGTGGTTTATGCAGCGAGCGAGTCCGACCCGGTAGCGCAAAAGTTGCTGGGGCGCCTTGGCGTGGAACCGCTGGGCGGCGACTTTTCGCTATCGGCGTTTCAGGTCGCGCTGAAGTCTCGCAACACCGCCATCAAGCAGGTCTTGCTGGCTGGCGACATTGTGGTCGGCGTCGGCAATATTTATGCGTCTGAGGCCTTGTTCATGGCCGGTATCCGGCCCACGCTCAGCGCCTGCAAAATCAGCAAGCCGCGTGCCGCGCTGCTGCACGCGGCCATCGTACGGGTGCTGGCCGATGCGGTTGCCCAGGGCGGCAGCACGCTGCGCGATTTTTCCAATGCACATGGCGAGCAAGGTCACTTTCAGCTGCAGGCCATGGTCTACGACCGAGCCGGCTTGCCCTGCCGCCGCTGCGAGGCGCCGGTGCGACGCATCGTGCAAGGTCAGCGATCTACTTTTTATTGCGCGGCATGCCAGAAGTTTTAAGGTCTTTTTGTGCCCGCGCGGCGCCTGTCGCGCTGTTTTTTCACTTCCAGCCCTCATGAAGCGAAGCTCTTTGACAGCCGCTGCTGCACCAGTTTCAGGCCAAGCCAGTGGTGCCGCATCGGCGACCGCGCCACTTGTCTTGCTGCCAGCTCGGGCGGACTTGCCGCTGGCCTTTGCGCCGGCCCTGGTCGCCTGGCAAAAAACGCACGGACGCAGCAGCCTGCCCTGGCAAAACACCCGCGATCCTTACCGCGTGTGGCTGTCTGAAATCATGTTGCAGCAGACCCAGGTGACCACGGTGCTGGACTATTACGCGCGCTTTCTGGCGCGCTTTCCGGACGTGCGCGCGCTGGCGGCGGCGGGCCTGGACGAGGTGCTGGGTCTTTGGAGCGGCCTGGGCTACTACAGCCGGGCGCGCAACCTGCATCGCTGTGCCCAACTGGTGGTGAGCGAGCATGGCGGCGCTTTTCCGGCGTCGGCGCTGGCACTTCAGACCTTGCCGGGTATCGGACGCTCTACGGCGGCAGCGGTAGCCTCCTTTTGCTTTGATGAGCGCGTGGCCATCCTGGACGGTAATGTCAAGCGGGTGCTGACCCGCGTGTTGGCTTATGCGGCGGATCTTTCCCAAGCCGCTGCCGAGCGCGCGCTCTGGAGCCATGCCAGCGCATTACTGCCGCCCGCCGAAGACATGCCGGCCTACACGCAGGGCGTGATGGACCTGGGCGCCTCGATCTGTTCTACCCGTCAGCCGCAGTGCCTCATCTGCCCGGTGAAGACTTTGTGCGCTGCCCACGCTGCCGGGCAAGCTGAGCGTTACCCGGTCAAGA
>CAJAOB010000097.1 GCA_903941205.1 uncultured Burkholderiales bacterium
ATGCGTGAAATGGGCACGGTCGAGCTGTTGACGCGCGAAGGCGAAATCGAGATCGCCAAGCGCATCGAGGGCGGCCTGATGCGCATGATGGAAGCAATTTCCGAGAGCCCGGCGACGATTGCCGAAATCCTTCGGCTGGCCGAAGACATCCGCGAAGGCAAGATCGTCATTTCGACCGTGGTCGACGGGTTTTCAAACCCCAACGAAGCCGACGATTACGTGGCCGAGGAAGACTTTGACGAGTTCGATGAAGAAGACGATGACGACGGCAAGGGCGGCTCCAAGGCGCTGACCAAAAAGCTCGAAGAGCTGAAAAATGAGGCGCTCAGCCGCTTCGACAAGATTGCCCAGCACTTCGAGAAAGTCCACAAGACTTACGACAAGGAAGGCTATGGCACGCCAACTTACCTGAAGGCGCAAAAAGCCCTCAGCGACGAGCTGATGACAGT
Organism: uncultured Burkholderiales bacterium; assembly: GCA_903941205.1. Lineage (GTDB taxonomy): Bacteria > Pseudomonadota > Gammaproteobacteria > Burkholderiales > Burkholderiaceae_C > Polaromonas. The sequence goes on from CAJAOB010000097.1 coordinate 450, forward strand.
GCGTTTCACGGCCAAGACGATTGAAAAACTCTGCGACTTGCTGCGCGCCCAAGTGCTGGACGTGCGCAAGAAGGAGCGTGAATTGCGCCGCATCATCGTCGAAAAATGCGGCATGCCGCAGGAGACCTTCGTCAAGGAATTCCCGCCCAACCTGCTGAACCTGAAATGGGTGGAAAAGCAGGTTGCTGCCAACAAGCCCTGGTCGGTCGTGATGGCGCGCAATATTCCACCGATTCAGGAATTGCAGACCAAACTGGGCGAATTGCAGTCGCGTGTAGTGGTACCTTTGAGCCACCTCAAGGACATCAACAAGCGCATGAACGAAGGCGAGACCAACTCGCGTGATGCCAAGAAGGAAATGATCGAAGCCAACTTGCGGCTGGTCATCTCGATTGCCAAGAAATACACCAACCGCGGCCTGCAGTTCCTGGACTTGATTCAGGAGGGCAACATCGGCTTGATGAAGGCGGTCGACAAGTTCGAGTACCGCCGCGGCTACAAGTTCTCGACCTATGCCACCTGGTGGATCCGCCAAGCGATCACGCGATCAATTGCGGACCAGGCGCGCACCATCCGCATTCCGGTCCACATGATCGAGACCATCAACAAAATGAACCGCTTGTCGCGCCAGCATTTGCAGGAGTTCGGCTTCGAGCCTGACGCCAGCGTTCTGGCCGCCAAGATGGAGATTCCGGAAGACAAGATCCGCAAGATCATGAAAATCGCCAAGGAGCCGATCTCCATGGAAACGCCGATCGGTGACGATGACGATTCGCACCTCGGCGACTTCATTGAAGACGGTGCCAACACGGCTCCGCTGGAAGCGGCCATGCAGGCGGGTCTGCGCGATGTGGTCAAGGACATCCTTGACAGCCTCACGCCGCGCGAAGCCAAGGTGCTGCGCATGCGCTTCGGCATCGAGATGTCAACTGACCATACGCTCGAGGAAGTTGGCAAGCAGTTTGACGTGACGCGCGAGCGGATTCGCCAGATCGAGGCCAAGGCCCTGCGCAAGCTCAAGCACCCCAGCCGCAGTGACAAACTGCGCAGCTTCATCGACACGCTGTAAGCTGCTCCAGCGCAGGGTCTTGCGCGCAAGGTCTGCCGAAAGCGCCTGCTGTCCGCGAGGTCAGCAGGCGTTTTTTTATGGCTTAAAACCTTTCAGTCAAGGCCTTTGCGGCACAATTCATACATCTTTGATTCAGAGCTTTGCATGAAGAAAATTCGCTACGGTTTTATCGGTTGCGGCATGATGGGACAAGAACATCTGCGCAATATCGCACTCCTGCCGGCCAGCGCGGTAACGCGCATTTTCGAGCCTGACGACGCCATGGCGGGTCGCGCGCTGGCCCTGGCGCCCGGCGCCAGCCGAAGCGCCAGCCTTGAGGAAGTGGTCAGGGCCAGCGACGTCGATTGTCTGGTCATCACCAGCCCGAACTTCCGGCATGCCGAGCAGCTGCAAAAAATCGCCAGCCTGCGCGCCCTGCCGGTGCTGCTCGAAAAACCCGCCTGCACCCGTCTCGAAGACGTGCGCGAATTGCAGGCCCTGGCACTGCGTTATCCGGCCCCGGTCTGGGTCGCCATGGAATACCGCTACATGCCCCCAGTTGCGCGGCTGGCCGAGGAAGTTCACTCAGAAGCCAACACCGGACCGATCACGCTGCTGAGCATTCGGGAACACCGTTTTCCGTTTCTGGTCAAGGTGGGCGACTGGAACCGCTTTAACCGCTACACGGGCGGAACTCTGGTGGAGAAATGCTGTCACTTTTTTGACCTGATGCGGCATTTGACGCGCAGCGAGCCGGTGCGCATCTACGCCTCCGCCTCTGTGGCCAACAACCATCTGGACGAGACCTACCCCGACGGCGTGCCCGATATTCTGGACAACGCCTATGTGATCGTTGATTTCGCCTCGGGCCAGCGGGCCATGCTCGAGTTGTGCATGTTCGCTGAAGGCGCGCGCTACCAGGAAGAAATTTCGGTGGTCGGGCCGCGTGCCAAGGTCGAATGCTTTGTGCCCGGCCCGGGCCGCTTCTGGCCGGCGCATCTGGGCGAGCCGCCCACCGCCCAACTGGTAATGAGCCCGCGCGAGCCCAAGGGTCCGGTGGTGCTGGAGGTACCGGTCGATCCGCAAGCGTTGGCGGCGGGCGACCACAATGGATCGACCTTCTACCAGCATCAGCGCTTTCGCGCCGCCGTGCTCGGCGAGGGGCCGGTTGAAGTGAGCTTGAAGGATGGCCTGGCCGCCGTCATCATGGGGCTGGCAGCGCAAGAATCGGCCCGCACCGGTCAGGCGATTGACCTGCGCAGCGGGCTCTGGAAACTCTGACGTGCTCAAGGCTGGCCCCCGGCCTTAAAGTCTGCGGGGAACCGCTGAAAAGTCCTGTTCGGGACGCTACCGCGAACTGCTCATCAGCTCGGCGCGGCCAACTGGCGGACTGGCAGGAACTGGCTTTGCGCAAAGATGAGGGGTTCAGCGGGGGTCCAGCCGAAATTCTTGACCTCGCCCAACAAAATATCGTGGTCGCCAGCCGCAATCACCCGAACCAGCGAGCAGTCAAACCAGGCACTGCTGGCGCCGATCTTCAAGCGACCGCTGTCGAGCCGTTCAGCATCCACGCCAGCAAATCGCTGCGCCATCTCCCCACTCGAAAACTGCCGCGCCAGTGCCTCCTGCTGCCCCGACAAAATGCTCACGGTGTAGCCGCCTGAATTGACAAAGGCTGCGCGACTGCTGGCGTTTTGACGAAGGCTCCAGAGCACCAGCCGCGGCTCGAGCGACACCGAGCTGAATGAGTTGCAGGTCATGCCCCAGTCGCTGGCCTCGTGGCGGGCGGTCACCACCGTCACGCCGGTGGCAAAGCACGACAAGGCGTCGCGATAGGACCGGCTCATGGCACTTCTGCGCCATTGGCCAGCGAATAAAGCTCGAACCAGGTCTGGCGATCAAAGCTGACCCGCAAGGCTTCATGCATGCGCTGGATGCGTTGCAAATCGTTGGTGCCCAGCACCGGAATAATGCGCGCCGGATGGTGCAGCAGCCAGGCAATTGCCACCGCAGTGTCATCCACGCCCTGCTCGGCGGCCATGCGCTGCAGCGCCGGGCGCAAGCGAAGCGCTGCCGCTTCCTGCCCGAACAGGCGCCCGCCGCCCAGGGGCGACCAGGCCATGACCGGAAGACCAAGGCGCTGGGCATGGGCCACCTGACCGTCGACAAATCCGCGGGTTTGCAGCAGGCTGATTTCTATCTGGTTGGTGAGCAGCCGGTTCTTCATGGCCGACTGGAGCAAGTCCAGGTCCCAGGGCATGAAATTGGACACGCCGGCGGCGCGCACCTTGCCGCTTTGAATCAGGCCGTCAAGACAGGCACCCAAAGCCCGATGGTCCATCAGCGGGTCGGGCCGGTGAATCAGCAAGAGATCAATCGCGTCAACGCCGATATTGCGCAGCGAGCGGTCCACGCTGGCCGTCACATGCTCGCTGGAGGTGTCGTAGTGCTTGACGCGGTTTTGCGGCCGCTGTTCGGACAGCAGCATGATGTCGCACTTGGTGACGATTTCCATGCCGGCCTTCAGACCCGGCTGGGCGCGCAAGGCCGCGCCAAACAGCGCCTCGCAGCTGTAGCCGCCGTAGATGTCGGCGTGGTCAAAGGTCGTGATGCCCTGGTCCAGACAAGCCTGAATGCGCCCGGCCACCGCCGCGGGCGAGGTGTCTGCGGCTTCTGACAGGCGCCACACGCCATAGGCGAGCCGGCTGAGCGACAGGAATGGATTGAGTTCAACGCGGGGCATGTTCATCGACGGGTTCCCAGACCTAGGGGTGTGGCGGGCACGCTGGCAGGGATTCGGCCGTAGGCCTCGGCCAGCTTGCAGGTTTTCAATTGGGGCAGCACCTTGCTGCCAAAAATATCGCATTCATCAAGATGCGGATAGCCCGAAAAGATGAAGGCCCGGATGCCCATCTTTTCGTATTCGTGGATCTCGCTGAGCACCTGATCGACGCTGCCGACCAGTGCCGCGCCGCAGCCGCTGCGGGCCCGGCCAATGCCGGTCCAGAGGTGCGGCTCCACATAGCCCTCGATGTCGGCCAATTCGCGGTTGCGCGCTTGCGTGGAGACGCCCAGGCTGCCGGCGTCCAGGGCGCGCGCACGGATCTCGCGGCCTTTTTCATCGTCCAGTCGGGAGACCAGTTCTCTGGCGTATTCGCGCGCCTCGGCCTCGGTGTCGCGCACGATCATGTGAATGCGCAGGCCGTAGTCGAGCACGCGGCCATACCGGGCGGCTCGCTCATGCGCATCGCGCATGCGCTGGGCCAGCATGTCGCGGGTTTCGGGCCACATCAGGTAGACGTCGCAATGCCCGCCGCACAACTCCAGCGCCTGCGGGCTGTAGCCGCCAAAGTAAAGCAAGGGGCCGCCGTTTTGCTGATAGGGACGGACCGGGTCGGTGGTCAGCCCCTTGAGCTTGTAGATCTTGCCTTCGTAGTTGATCTCGTCCTGCGTCCAGGCCTGCTTCAAAATCTCGACCACCTCCCAGGAGCGCTGGTAACGGTAGTCGCTGTCGGCTTGCTCGCCTGGAAAGTCCGAAGAGATCACGTTGAGCGTCAGGCGCCCCTGAAGAATGTGGTCCAGCGTGGCCACGGTGCGCGCCAGCATGGCCGGATGCAGCTCGCCACAGCGAATCGCGGCGAGCAGGCTGATGCGCGAAGTCAGCGGCGCCATGGCCGAAGCAAAGGTCAGCGTGTCCTGCCCCACCTGGTACGAAGACGGGCACAGCACATTGCCAAAGCCCAGCGACTCGGCGCGCAGCACGATGCGGCTGGTGTTCTCCCAACTGCTGCGCAAGTCGCCATCGGGCACGCCAAGGTGTCGGTAGTCGTCTGAGCACAGCGGCGCAAACCATGCCACTTCCGCGCCACTCAGTCCGTCTCCCCGAATCGGTACGACGCTCATGAATCCACCTCCAGATTAAAAGTGCAGGAATAGTACATGAATCCAGCAAGCCGGACAATCGCCTTACTATTGAGGAACGATGAACTCACCCATCCAGGCCAAGCCCCTTCCCCTCTATCTTCAAATCTCGGAGCTGTTGACGCGGCAAATAAGGGCGGGTCATTGGCGCGCGGGCGAGCGCTTGCCTACCGAGGCAGAACTTTCCGAGTCGCTGGGGGTGGCGGTTGGCACCTTGCGCAAGTCCCTGGCCCTGATGCAGGAGCAGCAAGTTCTGGAGCGCATTCAGGGCTCGGGCACTTATGTGCGCAGCGGCAACCAGGGCAAGAGCATTTACGAGTTTTTCAGGCTCGAACTGCATGACGGCCCGGGGCTTCCGACGGCCCGCATCCTGAGTGTCGATCTGGTTCAGCGCGGCAAGGGCGTGCCCGTGTTGGGCCCCACCGCGCACCCCAGCGCCTGGCGCGTGCGGCGCCTGCGATTGCTCAACGCCACGCCGGTAGCGCTGGAAGAAATCTGGTTTGATGCGCGCCAGCAGCCCAAACTCAAGCCGCAGGATCTGGGCGATTCGATGTACCTGTTCTATCAGACGGCTTTCAAGGTCTGGATCAGCCGGGTCGAAGACCATATCTACACGGCCGGGGTTCCATCCTGGACGGTGAGCGAGTTCGGTCTCGCCCCCGGCAGCATCAGCGGCTTCATCGAACGGCAGTCCTGGACCGCCAGCGGCGAGCTGGCGGAGTTTTCCAGAACCTGGTTTGACCCCCAGGTTTGCCGTTACTCGTCACGCCTGAACAATTGAACGGCGGCACCCGGGGGCTCGCGGGCCCCGCCGGGCCAAGGTGCGGCTTCAGGCCTTGGCCACCTCGTGGGCCGCCATGAGCTCGAGCGCACGCACCAATGCCGAATGGTCCAGGTCCTGCATGCCATTGGCAGCGCAAACCTGCATCAGCTGCGCCGCACCCGCAGTCTGCGGCAACGCCACGCCCAGGGCGCGCGCACCGCTCAGGGCCAGGCTCAAGTCCTTCTGGTGCAAGCCAATTCGAAAGCCCGGCGCAAAAGTGCGCTTGATCATGCGCTCGCCATGGACCTCGAGAATGCGCGAGGAAGCAAAGCCGCCCATCAGCGCCTGTCGCACCTTGGCCGGGTCCGCACCGGCCTTGCTGGCAAACAGCAAGGCTTCGCCCACAGCGGCGATGTTCAGGGCGACGATGATCTGGTTGGCGACCTTGCAGGTCTGGCCATCGCCGTTGCCGCCCACCAGCGTGATGTTTTTGCCCATGAGCTCAAACAGCGGCTTGACGCGCTCAAACACCGCATCCGGCCCGCCAACCATGATGGTCAGACTGGCCGCCTTGGCACCCACCTCGCCGCCGGAAACCGGTGCATCCAGGTAATCAGCGCCCAAGGCATTGATTTTTTGCGCGAAGACCTTGGTCTCCATCGGCGATATCGAGCTCATGTCGACCACGGTCTTGCCTTTGGCAAGACCCGAAGCCAGCCCCTGGTCGCCGAACAAGACCTTGTCGACGTCCGGCGTGTCAGGCAGCATCATGAAGATGATGTCGGCCTGCTCGGCCACTTCACGCGCGCTGGCGCAAGCCGTCGCGCCGCCCGTCAGCAACTCGGCCGGCACCTGGCGGCGGGTATGAAGATAAAGCGTGTGGCCCGCCTTGATCAAATGCGCCGCCATCGGTGCGCCCATGATGCCCAAGCCAATGAATCCCAGTTTGCTCATTGAAAAACTCCGTTGTCGAATCGGTTGAAAAAATGTGGACCGTCTGCGGCGCGGCGAAAACTGGCGCGGGCTCAAGCGCCCTGGCGCTCAATCGCTCAGCAGCTCACCAGCTCAGTCGCGGTAGCGATCGCACAAGGCTTGCGTGGCGCTGCGAAAGGCGCCGAGATCGCTGCCCACACCGACAAAGGTCGCGCCCATGGCCAGGTAGTTGCGGGCATGCGCTTCGAGCGGGGCCAAAATGCCGACCGGTTTTCCGGCCGCCTTGGCATCAGCGAAGACCGATGCAATCACCGCCTGCACCTCCGGATGGCCGGGGTTTCCCAGGTGGCCCAGTGCGGCGGCCAGGTCGGACGGTCCGACAAAAATGCAATCGACCCCGTCCAGTGCGGCAATCTCCTTGACCGCGGCGACGCCGGCCACGCTCTCGATCTGCACCATCACGCACATATGGTCGTTGACGGATTTGAAGTAGTCGGGAATGGTGCCGTAGCGGTTGCTGCGCTGGGACACCGAAACGCCGCGAACGCCTTGCGGCGGGTAGCGGGTAGCCGCCACGGCGCTGCGCGCTTCTTCGGCGCTTTCGACAAAGGGAATCAGGAAGTTGTAAAAGCCGGCGTCGAGCAGCTGCTTGAGCTCGACCGCGTTATTGCACGAGGGGCGCACGACCGGCGCGGTCGGGCTGTCCTTGAGCGCCATGAGCTGCGGTATGAAGGTGCTGACATCGTTGGGCGAATGCTCGCCGTCGAGCACGATCCAGTCAAAGCCGGCAACGCCCAGCACCTCGGTGGTGATCGGGTTGGCCAGTGAAGACCAGCAGCCAATGAGCTTTTTGCCGGCCAGCAAGTCGCGCTTGAAGCTGTTGGGAAATGATTGGTAGGGAGCAGCTGTCATGAATTACCTTAGAAAAAAATCAAAAGTGTGAAGCGGAATTTCGGAATTTAAAAATCGTTTCAGTCTTCAAAGCCGTACAAGGCTTTGGGGTTGCTGACCAGAATGCGCGCCAGCGTCGCCGCACCGGGCACCCAGTTTGACAAGCACTCGCGCAACTCAGGGTTCGTGGGTGCGGGCACGCGGTTCGGGTGCGGCCAGTTGCTGGCCCACAGGCAGCGTTCGGGGTAATCCTGCGCCAAGGTTTGGGCGAGCAGAGCAACATCCGCATAGGCCGGCGCGCCGCTGCGCGAGCTCTCATAGGGCGCCGACAGCTTGACCCAGCAGCGGCCGCCGTCAAGCAAACGGCGCAGCGCCAAAAAAGCGGGATCAAGCGGTGTGACCGGACCGAGGAACTTGCCAATGTGATCAATCACCAGCGGCACCGCCAGCGCTTGCAAACGGGCCAGGTGCTGCGGGAAATCCCGCCCATCCATTTGCAAGTTGATGTGCCAGCCCCAGGCCGCAATGCGGGCCGCGATGGGCTCGAGCTGCTCCCAGCCGAGCAGGCCGCCGGGCAACATCATGAAGCGCACGCCGCGAATGCCGGCCGCGTGCAATGGCTGCAAGCCTGTGTCGCTGATGCCGGGCTCGACCACGGCAACACCGCGCGCAGCCGGTCCAAACTGTTTCAAGGCGGCCAGCGTGCAGGCATTGTCAAAACCATAGCCGGTAGGCTGCACCACCACCGCACGCGACAGGCCCAGCGCCTGCTGCACCGCGCGGTACGCAGACACGGGCGCTGGCGGCGGCACAAAGGTCGCCGTCGGGGCTAGCGCATACCCGGGCTCGTACACATGAATATGACAGTCGCAGGCGCCATCAAGGGCAAGGAAATCGCTTGGAGTCATCGGGACCCTGGCTTGGTGGATCGGTCAGGCCGGGCGCTGCGGGCGGATCTGGAGCCGGTGCGCTGCCGGCGCATTGACCGCCCCCTGCGGCAACTCGCCGCGCAAGATGCTTGCTGTCTGCGCCACGGTTTCGAGCGACTGATGCTCAATTGCCGGGGGCGTGAGCCCGCCGATATGCGGCGAGGCCAGCACGCGCAGATGCCGGGCCAGCGCGGGCGCGGGCATCTGGTCAGCGGCCCGCCCAACATCCAGCGCCGCGCCAGACAGCTGGCCACTGTCCAGCGCAGCAAGCAAGGCCGCGTCATCGACCAAATTGCCGCGCGCGGCGTTGATGAAAAATGCGCCGCGCTTCATCTGCGCAAAGCTGTCTGCGTTCAGCAGGTTTTCCGTGCTGGCGTTGGCGGGCGCCAGACACACCACATGGTCAGACTGCGCCAGCAAGCCGGGCCAGCTGACCCACTCAAGGCCCGGCTCTTCGGGCATGACGAAGGGGTCGTGAACCAGCACGCGCATGCCAAAGGCCCGCAGCAAGGGGCACAGGTAGCGACTGATCTGGCCGTAGCCGATGACGCCGACGGTCGCGCAGCGCAATTCTCGGCCCATGTGCGCTACCGGCTGCTGACCCGCCTGGTAAAGCGCCGCCGCCGTGCTGATGCCGCGGCTCAGGTCAATCATCGCCGCCACGATCCATTCAGACACCGAGGCCATGAAGCCCGCGCTGGCCTGCGTCACCAGGATTCCCTGCGCGCTGGCCGCTGCAACATCAATGGTCCGGATGTCCACCGCGCAGCGCACCACCGCGAGCAAGTCGGGCATGGCCTGCAACACGGCCGCGTCCAGACTGGTTTGCCGGTAGGCAATCAGCACCTCGCAACCCCGTGCAGCTTGCACCAGCGCCGGTCCCGCGAGATCCTCGTTGGAGGTGTTCAGCCGAACCGCGGCGATGCGGCGCAGACGAAGCAGCGCTTCATCACCGAAGTACGCGCTCAGGCGGTCTGCGGGATGCGAGACAAGAACGGTCGGCATGAAGTTGGGCGCCCCTGGAAAGTCTGCCTTTTCACAGACCCATGCTGCGCGGCAGCCACATTGAAATCGCCGGTATGTAAGTCACCAGCACCAGCACCGCCAGCAAAATAACGAAAAACGGCCCCATGGCGCGCACCACCTGTTCAATGCGGAGCTTGGCCACGGCGCTGCCAACAAACAGCACGGCACCGACCGGCGGCGTGATCAGCCCGATACCCAGGTTCACCATCATGATCATGCCGAAATGCACGGGGTCAACGCCAATGGCCTTGGCCACCGGAAGCAATACCGGCGTGAGGATCAGAATCAGCGGTGCCATGTCCATCAGCGTGCCCAGCACCAGCAGCATGAGGTTGATGAAGGCCAGGATCACGTAGCGGTTGTCGCTCAGCGAGGTCAGCAGCGCGGTGATCTTCAGCGGGATCTGCATCAAGGTCATGATGTAGCCGAAACTTGCGGCAAAACCGATCAGGATCATGACGATGGAGACCGTCTTGACCGTGCGGTGCATCAGCTTGGGCAGGTCACTCCAGCGGTAGTCGCGGTAAATGAACATGGTCACGAAAAACGCCCACACCACCGCGATGGAAGCCGACTCGGTGGCCGTGAAAACACCGCTCATGATGCCGCCCAGAATGATCACCATGGTCATCAGACCCCACAGGGCGTCACCGCAAATTCGCAGCGCCTCTGCCATCGGAATCACACGACCCTTGGGGTAGTTGCGCTTGCGTGCCACGTACAGGCAGTAAATCGCCAGGCTCAGGCCCAGCAGCAGGCCCGGAAAAACTCCCGCCATGAAAAGCGCGGCGACCGAGACCGTGCCTCCAGCCGCCATGGAATAAATCACGGCGTTATGGCTGGGAGGAATCAGGATGGCCTGAACCGAACCACTGACCGTCACGGCGGTTGAGAAGTCGCGCGGATAGCCTTTTTTCTCCATCTCCGGAATCAGCACCGAGCCAATCGAAGCCGTATCAGCCACTGAGGAGCCGGAAATCGCGCCAAAAAAAGTCGAGGCCAGAATATTGACCAGCGACAGGCCACCGCGGACAAAACCAATCAGCACGCCTGCGAAGGCGACCAGTCGCCGGGCCATGCCGCCCTCGGCCATGATCGCACCGGCCAGCACAAAACAGGGAATAGCCAGCAAGGAAAACTTGTTGACGCCGCTGGCGATCTGGATCATCACCGCGTCCAGCGGCAAATCAATCCAGAGCGCACCCACCAGCGCAGCGAGGCCAAGCGCATAGGCCACGGGCATGCCCAAGAGCATGAGGGCTGAAAAACTTCCAATCAATACCAGTGCGTCCATGATCAGACCTCCGAAACAGTGACTTCGGACTCATGGTCGAAAGTGACCACGGCGCGGTGAGCCTGGGAGCCCAAAAAGATTTTTTCGAGCACAAAAACAAGCGTCATGAAACTGCCTACGGGCAATGGCAGGTAGGTCAGGCCAACCGGTAACCACGGCAAGTCGCCGAGGGTTTGGCCCATGGTCTCGAGCACCAGCTTCATGCCCCAAACCATCACAAACAGGCAGATGACCACCATCAGCGCGTCAACCAGCAATTCACATTGCCGGCGCATGGCAGGCGGCAAACGGTCGGTCAGCATGCCCACGGCAATGTGCGCGCCCGCACGGTAACTGGCGGCCGCACCCAGAAAAGTGAAGCTCACCATCAACAGCACCGCCACCGGCTCAGGCCAGTGCGAGCCGGTGCCCAGCACATAGCGGGCGAACACGCCCCAGGGAATGATCAGACTCATCAAGACAATCGAAATGCCGGCAATCCAGATGCAGGCCAGGTAAATCGCATCAAGGGGGCGCAGTAGCTTGTGTTCAGTCATGGGAGTTCTTGCGATGTTGAGTGGCTGGGATCAGCAATGGCAATGGCAATGGCAATGGCGCCAGCACCATGCGAAAAACGCAAGGTCCCGCCACTGCCTAAAAAACCACGGGGCCGGTCACGCTTGTGACGGCTCCCGCGGCAGACTCAAAACATCACTTCACAGCTTCAATGCGCTTGATCAGCTCAGCGTACTGGGCGCCATGCTTGGCACGCACAGGGGCCGTCGCGTCATAAAAGGGTTTTTTGTCAACGTTGACAAACTGAATGCCCGCGGCCTTGAGCTTGGTGCTGTATTCAGCCACGCTCTTGTCCCACAGGGCACGCTGCTCCATCTGGGCTTCACGCGAGAACTTCATCACCAGCGCCTGTTCGTCCTTGCTCATCTTGTCCCAGGTGACCTTGGACATCACAAAAATCTCAGGAATGATCAGGTGGGTGGTCTGTGCGTAGTACTTCACGCCGGTCGTGTAATGGTTGGCCGTGAAAAGGGTGGGCGGGTTGTTTTCAGCACCATCGACCACATTGGTCTGCAAGGCGCTGAAGGTGTCGTTGTGACCCATGGTGATGCCATTGCCGCCCATGGCGTTCATGGTGTCAACAAACAGCGGGTTGCCCATCACGCGAATCTTCAGGCCCTTCAGGTCAGCCGGTGTCTTGACTTCTTTTTTGGTGTACAGGCTGCGCGAGCCGCTGTCCATCCAGCCCAGGGCCACCAGGCGGGCCGGGCTGGCCGAAATCTTGTCCATCAGCTCCTTGCCGATAGGGCCGTCAATGACGGCACGCATGTGCGCTTCGTCACGGAACACGAAAGGCATGTTGAACACGTTCACGTCAGGCACCACTGGGCCGAGAATGCCCAGCGAGATACGCGCGATCTGGATGGCGCCGACCTGGGTCTGCTCGACCACTTCTTTTTCACTGCCCAGCACGCCGCCCGCAAACATTTGCAGCTTGAACTTGCCCTTGGTGGCAGCTTCCAGTTTTTTGCCCAGGTTCTCGACAGCCACCACGTTGGGGTAACCCACGGGATGCACATCGGAAGCCTTGAGCACGGTTTGCGCCTGCGCCGTCATGGGCGCGGCAAAAGAGAATGCGGCCAAAGCGGCTGCGGCAACGAGTTGTCTGCGAAAGGTCATGGTTGTCTCCTGAAGACCGGGTTGATGAAAAAGCACTGACACGAAAAATCAAACAAAAACTTCAGCGAAAGCTGGCTCGGGCAGGCCACGCACGCCGGGGCGTAGCGCAAACACACTGCCGGCCAGTGGCTGATCGCTCAGATCGACATCGCCACCGGGGCGGATCGAGGTGACGAACAAGGTGTCGAGATCGGCGCCGCCAAAGGCGCACATGGCCGGCTTCTTGACCGGCACCGCCAACGAGCGGTCCAGTTTGCCCGCCGGGGTGAAGCGGTGGATGAGGCCCGCATCGTTGCCGCAGATCCAGTAGCAGCCGTCTGCGTCAACAGCGGCGCCATCGGGCCGTCCGGGAAAATCGTTCATGTCGACAAACAAACGCCGATTCGACGGCAGGCCGGTCGCTATGTCGTAGTCAAAAGCCCAGATGCTTTGCACCGAAGGATGAGAGTCGGACAAATACATGACGCGGCCATCGGGGCTGAAGGCCAGGCCGTTGGAGGTGATGAGGCCGTCAATGACCCGCTGCAAACCGGCAGCGTCATAACGGTACAAGGCGCCAGCCGTAGAGGCCAGGCCCATGTTCATGACCATGCTGCCGGCCCAGAAACGCCCTTGCCGGTCGCAGCGGCCGTCGTTGAAGCGCATGTTGGGCTCGGTGTGCGCAACCGACGCCAGTCGCTTGCTTTGCAGCGCGGCGCCCTGCGTTTGCAGTTCAAAAATGCCGCTTTCCATGCCGGCGATCCAGCGCCCGGGGCGACCGCCCCAGGCGATGCATGCGAGCATCTCGGGAGCCAGCCAGCTGGTCAGCGCGCCGGTGGCGGCATCCCGGCGCCAGAGGGCGCGGGCCGGGATGTCAACCCAGTAAAGCGCCTGTTCGCCCACATGCCAGACCGGGCTTTCACCGGTGCCATGGCGGGCTTCAACAACCAGTTCGGCTTGGACTTGCATCGCGATCAATCCGAAAACGGGCCGGCTTTGACAAAGCCACCGCCCTGAAACTGCACGGCCGGATCACTCAAGTCGGGCGCACTGGTGCGGGCATAGACGGCCTCGCGGAACACGTCCGAGCTGTCCTGCGCCTTGAAACCCACATGGTTCGCCTGCGAGTTGTCCCACCAGGTCACCGCGTTGTTGGACATGCCAAAGATGATGCTGTGGGACAGCACCGGCGTGGTCAGGCAGGCGGTAATGAGGCGATGCAGGTCGTCATAGCTCAGCCAGGTGGCCAGCATGCGGCGGTCACGCGGCTCGGGGAATGAAGAGCCGATGCGCACGCAAGCGGTCTCAATGCCGTAACGGTCAAAGTAAAAGCGGGACAGGTCTTCGCCAAAGGCTTTGCTCAGGCCGTAAAAACCGTCGGGCCGCGGCGGATGGCTGGCATTGATGGTCTCGCCCTGCCGGTAAAAACCAGTGACATGGTTGGAACTGGCGAACACCACGCGCCTGACCCCGTGCTTGCGGGCGGCCTCGTAGAGGTTGTACATGCCCAGAATATTGGCCTGCAGGATGGGATGAAACGGCCCTTCGACCGAGACACCGCCCAGGTGAACAATGGCGTCCACGCCGCGCACCATGGCATCGACCGCTGCGGCGTCCGCCAGGTCGGCCAGCATGATTTCCTCGGCCGGGCCAGCTTCGCCAAAGGCTTGAATGTCGGACAGACGAAGCACCTTGCAATTGGCCTTGAGTCGTTCGCGCAAGGCCTTGCCCAGGCCGCCAGCGGCGCCGGTGAGCAGCAATTTGTCGTGGGATTGAATGGTCATGAAAAGCTCTGGTTGCTGGCGCGGCGCTTGGCGTTATCCGCACTGGACATTTGGTTGAAGTTTGTTAAAGTGAAACCAGTTCCGTATGTTGTAGGTTGTCTGATGACTGTGAATTCTCGAGTTACCGCCCTGCCCTGTCAATGGCATTTCCCATGAATTTAGTGAAAACACCTAGTCCCGAACTCGAGCCGCCTGCGCCGGCCACCAGCATCGAGCGGCCACGCCGCGCCCGCGGTCTGGTCGATGAAATCGTCGAGGGCCTGATGGGCAGCATGCGGGACGGGCAGTTGCAGCCTGGCCAGAAACTACCCACCGAGGCCGAAATCATGGCCCGCTTTGATGTCAGCCGCACCGTGGTGCGAGAGGCGCTGTCCAAGCTACAGGCCGCCGGCCGGGTCGAAACCCGGCACGGCATCGGCACCTTTGTGCTGCCGCCGACGGACAAGGCCAACTTCAAGATCGCGGCGAGCGACTTTGCCACGCTGGCTGACGTGATCTCGGTGCTGGAACTGCGCATCAGCCTGGAAACCGAGGCCGCTGGTCTGGCGGCCCAAAGGCGTACCGACGACAACCTGCAGGCCATGTCCGCAGCGCTGCAAGCCTTTCACGATGCCATCGGTAGCGACTCGGACGGCGTACCGTCAGACTTTCAGTTCCACATGGAAGTGGCGCACTCCACCGGCAACAGGCACTTTGCCGACCTTATGGATTACTTGGGCACCATGATCATTCCGCGCACCCGGCTCAATACCCCGCTGAGCGCGCCCGAGGGCCGGCTGAGCTACCTGCAGCGTGTGCACGGCGAGCACGAAAGCATCTTCAACGCGATTCGCCAGCAAGACCCTGAAGCCGCCCGCGCGGCCATGCGGACCCATTTATCGAACAGCCGTGAGCGCTTGCGACAAGCCCAAAATCCTCCCAAGTCGTCAGACAACTGACCCCAATACAGCCATGACCGATCTCAAACCCTCCGCCGCTGCCACGCCCCGCATCACCCGTGTGCAAGTCATCCCTGTCGCCGGGCATGACAGCATGCTGCTCAACCTGAGCGGCGCGCACGGGCCTTTTTTCACCCGGAATCTGCTGATCCTGACCGACAGTTCGGGCCGCACTGGCGTGGGCGAAGTACCCGGTGGCGAGAAAATCCGCAACACCCTGGAAGACGCCCGGCCGCTCATTGAAGGTCAGTCGCTGGGCCACTGGAACCAGATCCTCAACAGCCTGCGCAGCGGCTTTGCCGAGCGCGACAGCGCCGGGCGCGGCAACCAGACCTTTGACCTGCGCGTGACCATCCATGCCGTCACCGCCGTGGAAAGCGCCTTGCTCGACTTGCTCGGCCAGTTTCTGGGCGTGCCGGTGGCGGCCCTGCTCGGCGATGGCCAGCAGCGTGAGTCGGTGGCCATGCTCGGCTATCTCTTTTATGTAGCGGACCGCCAAAAAACCGACCTTCCCTACCGGAGCGAACCCGCTGCCAGCGACGACTGGCAGCGCTTGCGCCATGAAGCCGCCATGGACCCGAAAGCCATCGTGCGCCTGGCCGAGGCCGCCTACGAGCGCTACGGCTTCAAGGACTTCAAGCTCAAGGGCGGCGTGCTTCGCGGCGAAGACGAAATCGAAGCCATCGTCGCACTTTCCGAGCGTTTCCCCGACGCCGGCATCACGCTGGACCCAAACGGCGGCTGGCTGCTCAAGGACGCGATTCGCCTATGCCGCGACCGCCGCAAAGAACTGGCTTACGCCGAAGACCCTTGCGGCGCCGAAGGCGTTTTTTCGGGCCGCGAAGTGATGGCCGAGTTCCGCCGTGCCACCGGCCTGCGCACGGCCACCAACATGATCGCCACCGACTGGCGCGAAATGGCCCACACGATTTCCCTGCAATCGGTCGATATTCCGCTGGCTGATCCGCATTTCTGGACCCTGCAAGGCTCGGTGCGCGTGGCGCAGATGTGCCAGACCTTCGGCCTGACCTGGGGTTCGCATTCGAACAATCACTTTGACGTCTCACTGGCCATGTTCACGCATGTGGGCGCGGCCGCGCCTGGTCAGGTCACGGCGATTGACACGCACTGGATCTGGCAGGACGGCCAGCGCCTGACGCGGGAGCCGCTGCAAATCAAAGGCGGCGCGATCGAGGTGCCCCAAAAGCCCGGCCTCGGGATCGAGCTTGACATGGTCGAAGTCGAAAAAGCCCACCAGCTTTACTTGCAACACGGCCTGGGCGCGCGCGACGACGCCATCGCCATGCAATACCTGATTCCAAACTGGAAGTTCAACCCCAAACTACCTTGCATGGTGCGCACTTGAACCCGGAGCGCCTGCGCATTGGCGTGGTCGGCGCGGGGCTGGGTTCGGCGCCGCACTTCAAAAGTCTCGAGGAACTGCGCGACCAGGTCGAGGTCGCCTGGGTGCATGTCAGGCATCCCGAAAGTTTGGGGTTTGCGTCTCTGCCAGCCGGCGCCAAAGTCACCCCCCGCTATGAAGATCTGCTCGAAGACCCGCGTCTGCAAGCCTTGCTGGTATTGACGCCGCCCAACACCCATCTGGCGCTGGTCGAACAGGCCGCGCTTGCCGGCAAGCATGTGCTGGTCGAAAAGCCGCTGGAGATCTCGCTGACCAAGGCGCGTGCGCTGGTCGAGGTCTGCGAAGCCCAGGGCGTGCAGCTGGCGGTGATGCTGCAACACCGGCTCAGGCCAGGCGCGCTGGCGCTGGCGGCCTTGCTTGAGACCGGCAGGCTGGGCGAACTGCTGGGCGCCAGCGCGGCGGTGCGCTGGTGGCGGGCGCAGAGCTATTACGACGAGCCGGGCCGCGGCACGCTGTCGCGCGACGGCGGCGGCGTGCTCATCACCCAGGCCGTCCACACGCTCGATTTGTTGCTCAGCTTCACCGGCCTGCCGCAGCGCGTGTTCGGCCTGGCCCGCACCAGCCCGGTTCACCGCATGGAGGGGGAAGACTGCGCTTCGGCCACGCTGCAATTTGCCAACGGCGCGATTGGCACGCTGGAGGCGACGACGGCAGCATTTCCGGGCTATTCGGAACGCATCGAGCTCAATTTCAGCCAGGGCACAGCCACGCTGGCCGGCGGCGAACTGGTGGTGCATTTCACGGACGGGCACACCCTGCGCGCCGGCGCCAGCGAAAGTTTCGGCTCGGGCGCCAACATCATCGGTTTTGACCACGCGCCGCACCGCGCCGTGCTGGAAGACTTTTTCAGCGCTGCGCGAACGGGCTCCACCCCTGCGGTCAGCGGCCGCTCAGCCCTGAAAGCTCAGATGCTGATAGAGGCGATCATGGCCTCAGCCGCCAGCGGGCAGCCAGTCTCCATGGCTCCGTCGGGCTAGCCAAACCGGCAACCCCCGCTGGATGTGAGGCCTGCGACTCGCCAGACCCTTGGAGGCTGGTTCAGGTCAAGGGCAAAATCAGACGCCGACATTCGGCACGAAAAAAATCTGCTGCTAGCCATTAGCAATTAGCCATCCGCCCACCGCTCACCAGCGCAGCAAGCTCTGCGAATGCCCATGCAAGAACCCATCCAAGAACCTGCCCGGCAACACATCCGGGCGCCGCAAGAGCGAGAAATAGACCACGGGGAAGGGCTCTGATGCGCATCAAGGCCAATCCAGCGCTTGAACAACTGCTGGCATTGCTTGAAGCCCGCTACGCCTTGCGCGTGTTGTGGGCCCTCAAAGACGGCCATCCTCAGACTTTTCGTCTGCTGCAAGACAGCGTGGGCAAGATTACCCCGAACACCCTGAACACCCGGATCAAATCCTTGCGCGCAGCCGGCCTGATAGGGCACTCGGGCCAGGGCTACGTGCTGACCACCCTGGGCGCAGATCTGCTGATGCGGCTGGTTGACTTGCCGGCGTTTTCCTTGACGTGGTCAGCCAGCCAGCCCGCAGCAGCGACCAGACCGCCTAAGGGTGCCGGCCAAGCCAGCGAGACCAAGCCACCCGCGGCCTGAGCCCTGCGGCAAGACCGGAGCTTGCCGGCGCCAACCCAAAAAGCCCGGACCAAGGGGCGTCCGGGATCGGGATATGCGGAGTTTCAAGGCAAATCCCGAGACCCATCTTGAAATGCGCTGGCGCACCCCCAACTAAGACTTTAATTGATTTTTTTCTGGTCCCAGCATGTCAACCAATACGTCATTCGAACAAAACCAAAACCTGACCGGCGCACCCAGCCCCGAAGAACTCGAAGCCGCCCAAGCCGCCAACGAAGCCGATGCGATAGACGCCCTGCCGGCGCTGCAAGCTGAGCTGGCCGCACTGAAGGCCAAAAATACCGAACTTGCCGACAATTACCTGCGCGCCAAGGCAGAGGCCGAGAACGCCAGGCGGCGGGCGGATGAAGAAATCACCAAAGCCCGCAAATTTGCAGTTGAAAGCTTTGCTGAAAGCCTGCTGCCCGTGACCGACAGCCTTGAGGCGGGCTTGCTGCTCAAAGACGCCAGTGCCCAGCAAATCCGCGAGGGCACCGAGGCCACCCTGAAGCAGCTCAAGAGCGCCCTCGAACGCAACAAGGTCATGGCCATTGAGCCTGCGACCGGCACGAGGTTTGACCCGCACCAGCATCAGGCCATCAGCATGGTGCCCCTGCCGCCCGACTCCACCCAGGAGGCGAACAGCGTGGTCAGCGTGCTGCAAAAAGGCTACCTGATCGCCGACCGCGTGTTACGGCCGGCGCTGGTCACGGTGGCCGCTCCCAAATAAGTGGCTCAAACTAAATAAGTAGCCAAAGATGACCTTGAAGTTTCTGCACTGAACCACAAGTCATAGGCACATAGACAAAAACCAGCCCCCGCGCTTGGGGCTCCCGTCTACAAAACCAATCAACAAATCACTGGAGTAAAGCATCATGGGAAGAATCATCGGCATTGACCTCGGAACCACCAACAGCTGCGTTTCCATCATGGAAGGCAACGCGCCGCGCGTGATCGAGAACGCCGAAGGCGCTCGCACCACGCCATCCATCGTGGCCTATCAAGATGGCGGCGACGTGTTGGTCGGCGCCTCGGCCAAACGTCAGGCGGTCACCAACCCCAAAAACACGCTCTACGCAGTCAAGCGCCTGATCGGCCGCAAATTCTCCGAAAAAGAAGTCCAGAAAGACATCGACCTGATGCCTTACAAGATCGTCGCTGCCGACAATGGCGACGCCTGGGTTGAAGTGCGCGGCACCAAGATGTCGGCCCAGCAGGTCAGCGCCGACATTCTGCGCAAGATGAAAAAAACCGCCGAAGACTACCTCGGCGAAGCCGTCACCGAGGCCGTCATCACCGTGCCGGCCTACTTCAATGACGCGCAGCGCCAGGCCACCAAAGACGCTGGCCGCATTGCCGGCTTGGACGTCAAGCGAATCATCAACGAACCCACCGCTGCCGCCCTCGCCTTTGGTCTGGACAAGCAGGAAAAGGGCGACCGCAAGATCGCCGTTTATGACCTGGGCGGCGGCACCTTCGACATCTCGATCATTGAGATTGCTGACGTCGACGGCGAAAAACAGTTCGAAGTGCTGTCGACCAACGGCGACACCTTCCTGGGCGGCGAAGACTTTGACCAGCGCATCATCGACTTCATCATTGCCGAGTTCAAGAAAGAACAAGGCGTGGACCTGGGCAAAGACGTTCTGGCACTGCAGCGCCTGAAAGAAGCCGCTGAAAAAGCCAAGATCGAGCTGTCTAACAGCGCGCAGACCGATGTCAACCTGCCCTACATCACGGCCGATGCATCGGGCCCGAAACACCTGAACATCAAGATGACCCGCGCCAAGCTCGAGAGCCTGGTCGACGAGCTCATCGAGCGCACCATTGCGCCCTGCCGAATGGCTGTCAAGGATGCCGGCATTGACGTCAGCGCCATTCATGACGTGATCCTGGTCGGCGGCATGACCCGCATGCCCAAGGTGCAGGAAAAGGTCAAGGAATTCTTCGGCCGTGAGCCGCGCAAGGACGTCAATCCTGACGAGGCGGTTGCCGTGGGCGCGGCCATTCAGGGTCAGGTGCTGTCGGGTGACCGTACCGATGTGCTGCTGCTCGACGTCACGCCTTTGTCACTGGGCATCGAGACCA
>CAJAOB010000098.1 GCA_903941205.1 uncultured Burkholderiales bacterium
GGCCGCGTGCAGGACGGCCAGCTTGAATGCGCGTACCACGGCTGGCAGTTTGACCAGGCCGGCCAATGCAAGCTGATGCCGGCCCTGCCGGCTTTCACGCCGGCCGCCGGTTACCGCGCCTGCACGCACGAGGCGCGTGAAGCCTATGGTTTGGTCTGGGTGCGATTGGCGCCCGGCGAACAAGCCCTGCCGGTGTTTGCCGCCGAATCCGATGAGCGCTTGCGCAAGGTCAACTGCGGCCCCTACCTGGTGCAAAGCAGCGCGCCGCGGGTGGTAGAGAACTTTCTCGATCTGGCGCATTTTGGTTTTGTGCATGAAGGTTGGCTGGGCAGTCGCGACACCACCAGCGTGCCCGCCTACGAGGTGCAGATGACGCCCACCGGCGTGCTCGCCACGGGTTGCAAGGCGGTGCAGCCGCGCTCGTCGGTGCATGCCACCACCAGCGCCATGGTGGAGTACACCTACGAGGTGATCGGCCCCTACACCGCCGTGCTGACCAAGGTGCCCGAGGCCGGCAGCGCGGCCATTGCCGACTTGCGCGAATCGATCGCCTTGTTTGTCTGCCCGGTGACGCCCGAGAGTTGCGAGGTGTGGATCCGGATGGCCATGAACGACTTTGAATCGCCCGACCACAAGCTGACGGATTTTCAGGACACGATTTTTGGCCAGGACAAGCCCGTGCTGGAGTCGCAGCGGCCCAGGCGCTTGCCACTGGGCGCCGGTGCCGAACTGCACTGCGCCGCCGACAAGACGGCCGTGATGTACCGGCGCCATCTGACGCAGACCGGCATCACGTTCGGGGTGTGCTGATGTTCAAGGTTCCCACTGTTGCCGCCGACCGCCTGCCTGCGCTGCTGCGCCGCATGCCCAAGGCCGAGCTGCATATCCACATTGAAGGCTCGCTTGAGCCCGAGCTGATTTTTGCGCTGGCCCATCGCAACGGTTTGAGCCTGCCGTATGCCGACGTGGCGGCGCTCAAGCGCGCCTATGCTTTTTCCAACCTGCAAAGCTTTCTGGACATTTATTACGCCGGCGCCAGCGTGCTGATCACGGAGCAGGATTTTTACGACATGGCGCGCGCCTATTTCGTCAAAGCGGCGCAAGACCGGGTGCTGCACGCCGAGTTGTTTTTTGACCCGCAAACCCACACCGCGCGCGGCGTGCCCATGCGAACCATCGTCAGCGGCTTGCACCGTGCCTGCGTGGACGCGCGGGCCGAGCTGGGCGTGAGCGCTTTGCTGATCATGTGTTTTTTGCGCCATCTGAGCGAAGAAGCGGCTTTTGCCACGCTCGAGGAGGCGCTGCCTTTTCGCGACCAAATCGTCGGCATCGGGCTCGATTCGGGCGAGCTGGGCAACCCGCCCGAGAAATTTGCCAAGGTCTTTGCGCGCTGCCGGCAGCTTGGCTTTCGGCTGGTGGCGCATGCGGGCGAAGAGGGCCCGCCCGCGTATGTGTGGACGGCGCTGGACGAGCTCAAGGTTGAGCGCATTGACCACGGTGTGCAGTCCACTCACGACGCGGCCCTGATGCAGCGCCTGGCCCGCGACCGCATTGCGCTGACCGTGTGTCCGCTGTCCAACCTCAAGCTCTGCGTTTTTCCGGACCTGGCCCGTCACACCCTGGGCCAGTTGCTGGACGCCGGCATCGTCGCCACCGTCAATTCCGACGACCCGGCCTATTTTGGCGGCTACCTGAACAGCAATTTCACCGAGACTTTCGCGGCCCTGGGCTTGAAGGCGGCCCAAGCCTACACGCTGGCGCGCAACAGTTTTGAGGCCAGCTTCATCGAGCCAGCGGCCAAGCAGGCGTACATCCGGCAACTGGACGAATGTTTTGAAACCTTTCGCTGAGCGCGCATGAAATCCGGCGCTAGCCCCCGGGTCATTGTGCTGGCCGGCATGGTCTCGCTGGCCGTGGCCATGGGCATTGGCCGCTTTGCCTTCACGCCAATCCTGCCGATGATGATCGCCGATGGCCTGGTCGATTTGCCGGTAGCGAGCTGGTTGGCCAGCGCCAATTACCTGGGTTATCTGGCTGGCGCCCTGCTGTGCACGCTGCAGCCGCAGCTCTGGGCGCGCTTTCCCCGGCTGCCGTCGCTGGCTTATTCGCGTTTGGTGCGCAGCGGCTTGCTGGTCACGGGTGTGCTCACGCTGGGAATGGCCTGGCCGCATTCGCCGGCCTGGCCGCTGCTGCGTTTTCTGGCGGGCGTCACCAGCGCCGTGGTGTTTGTCTACACCTCGGGCTGGTGCCTGTCACAACTGTCCCGGCGCGGTGTGCCGGCGATGGGCGGCGCCATTTACATGGGCCCGGGCGCCGGCATTGTGCTCAGCGGACTGCTGGCCAGCGGCATGGTGGCGCTGGGCTGGCCGGCGGCAACGGCTTGGCTGATCTTTGGCGCGCTGGCCTTTGGGCTGGCGGCGCTGGTATGGCGTTTTTTGCGCGGCGGCGACGAAAGGCTGCTGCCGCTGAACCGCTTGCCTCAAGCCGGCTCGGGGCAGCGCGCGGAGGAGTCTGACCCTGCAGCGCTTGCGGCTGCCGCCGGCCCCAGCGCGGTCGAAATCGTCGTGCTGACTTTGGCCTATGGACTGGCCGGCTTTGGCTACATCATCACGGCCACGTTTTTGCCGGTGATCGCGCGCGCAGCCTTGCCGGGCTCGCCATGGCTGGATCTTTTCTGGCCGCTGTTTGGCCTGGGCGTGATGGCCGGCGCCTGGCTGGCCACGCGCATCGCCTCGGGCGGCGACTTGCGATGGCTGCTGCTGGGCAGCTACCTGGTGCAGGCTCTGGGCATCAGCGTCAGCCTGTGGAGCCCGAGCCTGGTAGGTTTCGCCCTGGGCAGTTTGTTCCTTGGCCTGCCGTTCACGGCCATCACTTTTTTCGCCATGCAGGAAGCCCGCCGCCTCAAACCCGCAACGGCGGCCAGCTTCATGGGTCTGATGACTGCCAGCTACGGCACCGGCCAGATCCTCGGCCCGCCGCTGGTAGCCTGGCTGCTCACGGGCGCGAGCCGCCCCGCCGAAGGTTTTGCCTTGTCGCTGCAAATCGCGGCTGCAGCCTTGCTGCTCGGTGCCGGGCTTTATGGCTGGCTGGTGCGGGCTTACCCTGTGCGGCAAGGCTAGAATTCGCGCTCCTTGCGTGGCGTTCCGGCGTGCAAGGCTTTGCATCACCGGGGCCATGTAGAGGACTACCATGTACAAAAACCTCGCTGTCGCGCTCGCGGCCGCCTGTTTTATTTCCCCTGTTTTTTCGCAAAGTCCGCCCCCTGCGGCGGCTCCCAGGGCGGCGGCGCCCTTGAAAATCGGCTTTGTCTACGTGGCACCCATCACCGACGCCGGCTGGGTGCGCCAGCACGAAAACGGCCGCCAGGCGGTGCAGGCTGCGCTGGGGGCGCAAGTGCAAACCACTTTTGTCGAAAACGTGGCCGAAGGCCCCGATGCCGAGCGCGTGATCCGCGACCTGGCCCAGCAGGGCCACAAGTTGATCTTCACGCCCAGCTTTGGCTACATGGAGCCCACGCTCAAGGTGGCCCGGGACTTTCCGGAAGTGAAGTTCGAATCGATCACCGGCTACAAGACCGCGCCCAATGTGGCCGTGGCCAACGCCCGCTACTACGAAGGCCGCTATCTGGCCGGCATCGCCGCCGGGCGCGTGAGCAAAACCGGTCTGGCCGGCTACGTGGCGGGTTTTCCGATTCCCGAGGTGCTGCAAGGCATCAATGCCTTTGCGCTGGGCATGCGCTCGGTCAACCCGCGCGCCCAGGTTAAGGTGATCTGGCTGAACGCCTGGTTTGACCCGCCGCGTGAGCGCGACGCGGCCATGACGCTGTTCAACCAGAACGTCGATGTGGCGGTCTTTCACACCGGCTCCGACGCCGTGATGCGCGCAGCGCAGGAGCGCGGCAAGATGGCCGTGGCCTATCACTCCGACATGCGCCAGGTCGCGCCCGACGCCCAGATCGTCGCCGTGACGCACCAGTGGGGCGACTACTACACCCGGCGCGCCCGCGAGTTGCTTGCCGGCACCTGGCAAAGCGGCAGCCTCTGGGGCGGCGTGAAGGAGGGCATGGTCAAGGTCGGTGACTTTGGCCCCAAGGTGCCAGCGGCCGTGCAAGAAGAAGTTCTCGCCCGCCAAAAAGACATCGCCAGCGGCAAACTTCACCCCTTTGCGGCGGGCAAGGCGCCGGTCCTGAGCAACACCGGCGCGCAGGTCATCGCCGCTGGCGTCACCTTGTCGGACCCGCAGATTCAGGGCATGAACTTCCTGGTGCAGGGCGTGCAGGGAAGTTTGCCTAAATAGGCGCGGGGTAGGCACGGCGGCGGATGCGATGGCCGGGCTCGCAGTCAAAACCACCGTTCTATCCCGTGGCCCGCTGATCCGCGCTCGGCGTTCGGGCGACAGGGGGCCGGAACCTGTTTGATCGGGCATCGCCTGGATCTTATGACCTGTCTATGTCGCCAGGCATGGCGGGCCTGATGAACTGCGCTAACCTCGATGCCATGAAAGCCTACCGCGCCGCCATTCTCCGTTTCGCTGATAACCAAGCCGCCGTGTACGAGGAAGACGGCCTGCTGGTCGTCGCTGCGGACGCCGAGGGTCGTCAGCGCGTGCATGCTGTCGGAGCCTGGCGCGAACTCGCACCGGATTACGCGCATCTGAGCGTGGAGCATCTGCCCGGCCGCATCCTGGCGCCGGGGTTTGTCGACATGCATGTGCATTACCCGCAGCTCGACGTGATCGGCTCGCCGGCCGAGGGCTTGCTGCCCTGGCTGGAAAACTACACATTCCCGCAGGAAAGCCGCTTTCTTGACGCCTTGCATGCCGAGGAAGTGGCGCAATTTTTTATCGACGAGTTGCTCAGGAACGGCGTGACCACCGCGCTGACCTTTGCCACTTCGCACCCGACTTCGGTGAATGCTCTGTTCACCGAGGCGGCAAAGCGTCAAGTCCGCCTGATCACCGGCAAATGCCTGATGGACCGCAACGCGCCCGACGGCGTGCGCGACGAGACCGAGCAAAGCCTGATCGACACCGAGGCCTTGATCCGGCGCTGGCACGGCCAGGGGCGCTTGGGCTACGCCATCACGCCGCGCTTTGCGCCCAGCTGCTCGGACGCACAAATGCGCGGTGCCGGCGAGCTGGCCGCCCGCTACCCGGACGTCTGGGTGCAGTCGCATGTGGCGGAAAACCGCGAAGAGATTGCCTGGGTCAGCTCGCTGTACCCCGCCGCGCGCAGCTACCTGGCGGTGTACGAGCAGTTTGGCCTTTTGCGGCCGCGCAGCGTGTATGCGCACTGCATCCATTTTGATGATGCGGACCGCGCGCTGATGCGCCGCAGCGGCGCGGCAGCGGCCATCAGCCCGACCAGCAACCTCTTTCTGGGCAGCGGGTTTTTCGACTACGAGGGCGCAGACCGCATCGGCTATGCCTACGGCCTGGCCAGTGACGTGGGCGGCGGTACGAGCTTTAGTCCTTTTCACACCATGCTGGCAGCCTATTACGTGGGGCGTGAAGGCCGGAGCAAGCCCGGTCTTTCACTCAAGCCGCAGCAGCTGTGGTGGCAGCACACAGCCGGCGCGGCGGCCGCACTGGGCCTCAAGGGCTTGGTTGGCAACCTCGCGCCCGGCTGCGAAGCCGACTTTGTGGTGCTCAACCCGGCCGCCACGCCACTGCTGGCCCGCAAGACCGCGCAAGCCGGCAGCCTGGACGAGTTGCTGTTCGCCATGATCGTGCTCGGCGACGACCGGCTGATTGAACGCACGGTGGTCTCGCAGGCGCAGGCGGCGCTGCCTACAATGGTCCGCATCAACGATTCCCCGACCTGAGCCCCAGCATGAGCATCAAGAGCGACAAATGGATACGCCGCATGGCCGAGACGACAGGGATGATCGAGCCTTTCGAGCCCGGGCAGATTCGTCAGGCTGCCGACGGCCAGAAGATCATCAGCTACGGCACCAGCAGCTATGGTTACGACATCCGTTGTGCGCCCGAGTTCAAGGTCTTCACCAATATTCACAGCACGGTGGTCGACCCCAAGAATTTTGATGAAAAAAGCTTTGTCGATTTTTACGGTGACAGCTGCATCATCCCGCCCAACAGTTTCGCGCTGGCGCGCACCCTCGAATACTTCCGTATCCCGCGCAACGTGCTGACGATTTGCCTTGGCAAGAGCACCTATGCGCGCTGCGGCATCATCGTCAATGTCACCCCGTTCGAACCTGAATGGGAAGGTTATGTGACGCTGGAGTTCTCCAACACCACGCCGCTGCCAGCGCGTATTTATGCGGGCGAAGGTTGCGCGCAAGTGCTGTTTTTTGAGAGCGACCCGGACGACGTCTGCGAAGTCAGCTACAAGGACCGTGGCGGCAAGTACCAGGGCCAGACTGGCGTGACGCTGCCCAAGGCGTAAAGACGCAAAACTTTCCTGAACCCCGTGCCCGCCTGGGGTCAGGCCGTAACGCAAGTCTTGCTGGCGGTTTCAAGGCGCAGCAGCTGTACGGCCAGCTCAGATGCACCGCCGGCGTTGACCGCGCCGGATTCATGCGCAAGCTTCCTACAGGCGGCGTCGAAGGGCGCCTAAGCAGCCGCCGGGGACGCTCGCTAGCATGATTTCATGTTTGACTTGCTTTCTCCTTCGCACCAAACGCTGTCCAGCGATGGCCCGGCCAGATTCGACCTGGCGTCTGGGGCGCTCACACGGCGTCTGGTGGGGCTGCCGCTTGATGCACTGGGTCAGCCCGGCTGCCATTACTGGCCATGCGAACTGCTGAACGCTTTCTCGCTTCAAATGGCGGCGCACGGCATTTGCGTCAATGCGTCCATGATGCTTGGCGATGCGGGCTACGCACATCAAAAGCTCTTGCAAGCCCAGGCGCTGGCCGATGCCTCGGTGAACGAACTGGTGGCGCGCATGCGGGCTTATTTTGAATGTCCTGCCTCTTCAGCCGAACCCTTGGAGTCAGCCGCGCCGGCCAGCCGCCAGGGGGTTTGACCGCGTTGCCCTTGCGCCAAGTCAGGTTTGTGCCTTTGGGGGCGGCTTGGCGTTTAGCATCTGCGTCTTCAAGAAGAGGCGCAACGATGAAATTAAGCCGGCTGTTTCAACCCCCGCAACCCGATTTTCTGGATCATGCTGAGCCTGAATGCCCTGTCCATGGCGCTGGCCTGGCTGGTCGAGAACCGGCCGCTCAACACCGTCGGCATGCTGCTGGTGGGCTCTTTTGCGGTCCTTAATGCCCTGTTGGGCGCCTGGCTGGCCTGGCGGCTGTTGAAGGAGCCGACGCCAGCTTCCAGGCCTGCACCGGCCGCAAGCGCTGAAGCCGGCCCTTAACTCAGCGCGCCGCCTGTCAGGGCCACATCTGCTGAAGTGGCCAGCGCACTGGCCACCAGCATGCGCAGTGCGGCGGTGGTGTCGGCCAGCGCCAAACTGGGTTCGCCCTGTTCTGGCAAATAGGGCACGTGCACAAAACCGCCGCGGCTGCCGGCCAGCGCGGGCTGCGTTGCCAGCGCATGCATGAGCCCGTAGAAGACATGGTTGCAGACATAGGTTCCGGCGCTTTGCGAGACCTCGGCCTTGAAGCCGGCCTGCCGCAAGTCCCGCAGCATGGCCTTGATCGGCAGACTGCTGAAATACGCCGCCGGGCCTTCGGGCAGCACCGGTTGGTCAATCGGCTGGAAGCCGGCGTTGTCGGGCTGGCTGGCATCGTCGACGTTGATGGCGACACGCTCGAGCGACAGGCTGTGTCGGCCGCCGGCCTGGCCGACGGCGATCACCAGCGCGGGGTGGTGCAGCTCCAGCAATTCACCCAACTGCTGCAGTGACGCCCCGAAGGCGCAGGGCAGGCGGGCGCTGACTAGTTGATGACCGGCGATCAAATCGCCGTGCAGCGGCGCGATGGCGAGCCAGCTCGGGTTGAGCTGCGGACTTTCCGCGCGTGATGCGCCGAAGGCTTCAAAGCCGGTGAGCAACACGCAGGGGCGCTTCGTGGTATTGGCCTGGCGCCCGGGCTGAAGGTCAGGTTCGAGTGGTTTGAGTGGTGTGAGTGGTGTGAGCATGCCAGATTGTGCGTCGGCGCGCGCCGGTTCAGTCGGCTGTCCGGGGCACCGCTGAAACCGTCGAAACCGGCTTCAAGCCCCCTCAGAGGCGCGGTGGCGCCGGAATGAGACAATCTGCAGCTTATGACGTCTTCATTTTCCAATCTCAACCTGGCTGAACCCTTGGCCCGCGCCGTGGCCGAAATGGGCTATGAGTCCATGACTCCGATCCAGGAGCAAGCCATTCCCATCGTTTTGCAGGGCAAGGACGTCATGGGTGCCGCGCAGACCGGGACCGGCAAGACGGCCGCTTTTTCGCTGCCGCTGCTGCAACGCATGATGGCGCATGAAAACGCCTCGACCTCACCCGCCCGCCATCCGGTGCGCGCGTTGGTGCTCTTGCCGACTCGGGAACTGGCCGATCAGGTGGCCCAGCAAGTCAAGCTCTACGCCAAATACACCCATCTGCGCAGCGCCGTGGTGTTTGGCGGCATGGACATGAAGCCGCAAACCGCCGAGCTCAAGAAAGGCGTCGAAGTGCTGGTGGCCACGCCCGGCCGCTTGCTCGACCACATTGAAGCCAAAAACGCGGTGCTCAACCAGGTGGAGTACGTGGTGCTCGACGAGGCCGACCGCATGCTCGACATCGGCTTTTTGCCCGACCTGCAGCGCATCCTCAGCTACCTGCCCAAGCAGCGCACCACGCTGCTGTTTTCGGCCACGTTTTCTCCCGAGATCAAGCGCCTGGCGAACAGTTACCTGCAAAGCCCGGTCACCATCGAGGTGGCACGCTCCAACGCC
>CAJAOB010000099.1 GCA_903941205.1 uncultured Burkholderiales bacterium
GGCGGAAACGGAGGGATTCGAACCCTCGATGAGGCTCTACACCCCATACTCCCTTAGCAGGGGAGCACCTTCGGCCACTCGGTCACGTTTCCTGAGCCTCGAACGAGATTATCTCACGCTTTGGGCCGGTTTCAGACTGGCTGATCGAGGTCGAAGGCCTTGTGTAGCGCGCGTACGGCGAGCTCCATGTATTTTTCATCAATCACGACCGATGTCTTGATCTCGCTGGTCGAGATCATCTGGATGTTGATGCCTTCTTCGCTGAGCACGCGGAACATCTTGCTGGCCACGCCGACATGGCTGCGCATGCCGATGCCAACGATGCTGACCTTGCAGATCTTGGCGTCGCCGGTAACTTCATGGGCGCCCAGCTTGGGAAGGACAGTGGTCTTGAGCAGATCCATGGCCTTGGCGTAATCATTACGGTGAACCGTGAAGCTGAAGTCGGTCTTGCCGTCTTTGCTGATGTTCTGGATGATCACATCAACTTCGATGTTGGCATCGGCTACGGCGCCCAGGATCTGGAACGCAATGCCAGGAGTGTCTGGCACGCCCAGCACGGAGATTTTGGCTTCGTCGCGGTTGAAAGCGATGCCCGATACGATGGCTTGTTCCATTTTTTCGTCTTCCTCAAAACTGATCAGGGTGCCAGAGCTGGCTTCTTCATTGATATCGATATTCCAGTCGGTAAAGCTGGACAAGACGCGTAGCGGCACCTTGTATTTGCCAGCAAACTCGACCGAGCGGATCTGCAACACCTTGGAGCCCAGGGAGGCCATCTCGAGCATCTCTTCAAAGCTCACCGTTTGCAGGCGCCGCGCCTCAGGCACCACACGCGGGTCGGTGGTGTAGACGCCGTCAACATCGGTGTAGATCAGGCATTCATGCGCCTTGAGCGCAGCCGCAATGGCCACGGCCGATGTGTCGGAGCCCCCGCGCCCGAGCGTGGTGACATTGCCGCCATCGTCCACGCCTTGAAAGCCGGTGATGATGACCACTTTGCCGGCATCGAGGTCGGCGCGCACGCGCTCATCGTCAATCGATTCGATGCGCGCCTTGGTGAAGGCGCTGTTGGTCTTGATGGTGACTTGCCAGCCCGCATAGCTGACCGCCGGCATGCCTTCGGCTTGCAAGGCAATGGCCAGCAAAGCGCTGGAAGCCTGCTCGCCCGTGGCGGCCAGAGCGTCGAGCTCGCGGCTGTAAGCGTCATCCTGGGTAGACGGCGAGAGCTCTTTGGCCAGGCCAAGCAGGCGGTTGGTCTCACCGCTCATGGCACTGGGAACCACCACCATCTGATGGCCCGCCCGGGCCCATTTGGCCACGCGTTTGGCGACGTTGCGGATGCGCTCGGTGGAGCCCATCGAGGTGCCGCCGTATTTATGAACGATCAAAGCCATTGCAGGAGCTCAGTCAAAAAATAGTTTGCAAAGATGAATTTTGAAAATGCCGAAAAGTGCTGCCTGACTGGCGAAAAACAGACGTGTGGCGAGGCCGGCAAAGCCTCTGATTATATCGGGCCCGACCACTGCAAATGGCCGCCTGCCAGGCGTACGTGGCCCGTAGCCACCTTCAGATGGATGTGGTGGCCGCGCGTCGTGCAGACCGCCACCTGGTCCAGCAGCTGAGCCAACTGGGCCTCGCTGGCCGTGGCGCGATGCGAGACCAACATCCAGTGCCGCAAGACATTCGCCTGCCGCGGTCGTGACAGGGCCTGCAATGCGCTGATCGCCGGCGGGTTGCCAACCTGCAGCAAATCCTGTGCTCCGAGTTCGTCCAGCAAGACTTGGGCTTGGGCGGTGTGACGGGCGCTGCGTGCAAAGGTTTGCCGAAAATGCGGGAATACCTGCGCCAGCACGGGCAGCAGGCGCGCGCGAATCAGGTTGCGGGTGAAGCGCTGGTCAGCGTTGCTCGGGTCGTCCACAAAGGGGAGGCTGTGCAGCAGCAACCATTGACGAAGACTCGCCCCGCTAACTTCCAGCAAGGGGCGCAGAAACTGCACGCCGCCACGCTCGAAACAAGCCGGCATGGCTGACAACCCGGCCAAACCCGCGCCGCGACTCAGCGCGAGCAAGATCGTCTCGACCTGGTCATCGGCGTGTTGACCGAGCAGGACTTGCGAGACACCCAGCGCTCGTGCTGCGTCGGTCAGGGCCGCGTAGCGTGCCTTGCGGGCGGCGTCCTCCGGACTCTCGCCGGCCTGATGGCGGGCGTCGACCCTGACGAGTTGCAAAGGCGCTTTGAGCCCGGCGCAAACAGCGCGGCAATTCGCCAGAAAGTCATCTGCAGCCGCTTGCAGTCCGTGGTGTACGTGGATGGCGCTGACCTGGCCCGGCCACA
>CAJAOB010000100.1 GCA_903941205.1 uncultured Burkholderiales bacterium
GCTTTTGCGCCTGCCGAGAACCCGCAAATTGCACTGGCGCTGGTGGTGGAGAACGCCGGCTTTGGCGCTGCCCATGCGGCACCGATTGCCCGGCGCGTGTTTGACTATGTGCTGCTGGGCCGTTATCCCAATGAAGAGGACTTGCTGGCGGTGCGCAGCGGACAGGCCGCCAGTCCGATTGGCAAGCCGCGTGATGCTGCCAGTGTGACGGTTCTGGGTCTTGACGAGCCTCTGGCCGACGGCGTGGCCGCGGATCGCCTGTTCGCGCCGTCCGGCATGCCTTCGGCGCCGCTACCGCAGGCAGCATCCGGGCTTTCGGCACGCCCGCCGCGCTGAGCATTGCGAGCGATTAGCGGATGAAGGCGTCGTAACCCGTCTTCAGGATCAAGGAGCTGACGACCATGATGAAGACCGCGCGCACGAAAGCTGCCCCGTGCTTGAGGGCCAGGTGCGTGCCGAGCAAGCTGCCGACCACATTGGCCAGCGCCAGCGTCAGCGCGTAGTGCCACCAGACGTGGCCCTTGTAGGCGAACAGCAGCAAGGCGGCGAAATTGGTCGCGCTGTTCATCAGCTTGGCCGAGGCCGATGCATTCAGGAAGTCGTAGCCCAGCCAGCGCACGAATAAAAACACAAAGAAGCTGCCGGTCCCCGGCCCGAAAAAGCCGTCGTAAAAGCCCAGCAGCACGCCGATGCAGCAAGCGGCCAGCATTTCGGCACGGCCCTCATAGCGCGGCTTGTGATGGCGCCCCAGTTCCTTCTTGACCAGGGTGTAAGCCAGCACGCCGATCAACACCAGCGGCAGGAGTTTGCGCAAAAACTGCGGTGAGATTTCGGTGACCAGCCAGGCGCCGGCCATCGACCCGGCAAAGCCGGCCAGCGCGGCGGGCAGCAGCGCCTTCCAGCGTAGATCGACCCGGCGGGCGTATTGCACCGTGGCCACAGCCGTGCCCCAGATGGAGGCGCCCTTGTTCACGCCAAACAGCGTGGCCGGGTGGGTTGTCGGGAAGGCTGCAAAAAGCGCCGGCACCATCACCAGGCCGCCCCCGCCTACGATTGAATCCACAAACCCGCCCAGCAAGGAGGCGCACGCGACAAAGAAGAGTTCCATGCGCGGATTGTGTCAGGCGCGGCTGCGTGGGCTGCACCGCCTGGACGCGGACCGGGGCCTGCCAATGCGAAACGAGCATAAAAAAAGCGCCGGGGTCACCAGCGCTTTTTTCCGGACCCGTCTTGTAGGACCTGCCCGTTCAACTTGTTCTTATTGGACTTGTGTCTGTCTCCTCGGCTCCTCTCTTGGCGAGCAGTCAGGCTCGCTGAGATGGTGGAGACTGTAGGCGATTGCACCGACTCAGTACCTCAGGGCTTTCCCGGGGCCTCCTCATTGGGGTCGTTTGGGGTCGTTTTGGGCAGGGCAAGCCTGTCCTT
This sequence comes from uncultured Burkholderiales bacterium, assembly GCA_903941205.1. Classification (GTDB taxonomy): domain Bacteria; phylum Pseudomonadota; class Gammaproteobacteria; order Burkholderiales; family Burkholderiaceae_C; genus Polaromonas. Next base: position 1,426 of record CAJAOB010000100.1, read on the forward strand.
GCCGCTTGCCGGGCGCCCCAGGGATGCGGTTCCCGGCCAGCCGTTCAAAGGACCGGCTTACTCGCCGCGGGCGATCCAGGCGGCGGCTTTTTCCGCAATCATCAAGGTCGGCGAATTGGTGTTGCCGCTGGTGATCATCGGCATCACCCCGGCGTCGACCACCCGCAGGCCGCGCACGCCACGCACCCGCAAGTGCGAGTCGACCACCGCCATCGGGTCGTCCGCCCGGCCCATTTTGGTCGTGCCGACCGGGTGAAAGATGGTGGTCGCGATGTCGCCTGCCAGTCGCGCGAGTTCTGCATCGCTCTGGTATTGCGCTCCCGGTTTGAACTCTTCAGGCCCGAAGGGTGCCAGCGCGCTCTGTCCCACGATGCGGCGCGTCAGGCGCAAGGAGTCCGCCGCGACCTGCCGGTCTTCGCTCGTGCTGAGGTAATTGGGCGCAATCGCCGGCGCCTCGTCAAAGCGGCTGCTCTTGAGATGGACCGTGCCGCGGCTGCTCGGGTTCAGGTTGCAGACGCTGGCGGTGAAGGCGTTGAAGTCATGCAGCGGCTCGCCAAAGGCGTCAAGCGAGAGCGGTTGCACGTGGTATTGAAGGTTGGGGTGAGGCTGTCTGGCGTCAGAGCGCGTGAAGGCGCCCAGCTGCGAGGGCGCCATGCTCATCGGGCCGGTCTGGCGCAGGGCGTATTCCAGGCCGATCCGTGCCTTGCCCCAAAGCGAGTTGGCCATGGTGTTGAGCGTGACATTGCGCCGGCCATCGGTCTGGATCTTGTACACCGAGCGAATCTGCAAGTGGTCTTGCAAATTGGCGCCCACACCCGGCAGGTCTTGCTTGACTTCAATACCGTGCTGCTGCAACAGCGCTGCCGGGCCGATGCCCGAGAGCTGCAAGAGATGCGGCGAGCCTACGCTGCCAGCGCACAGGATCACCTCGCCTTGCAGGCCGCCCGAGTCGCGCGTGGCATGGGCCTGCACTTTTTCAGCGCCCGTCCAGACCTCGACGCCGGTGCAGCGCTGGCTGCCGTCGGCCTGCTTTTCAAGCAAGAGCTGGCAGACTTGCGCGCTGGTCCACATCTCGAAATTAGGCCGGCCAAAGCAGGTCGGCCGCAAGAAGGCTTTGGCCGTGTTCCAGCGCCAGCCGCTTTTCTGGTTCACCTCAAAATAGGCCACGCCCTCGTTGTTGCCACCGTTGAAGTCCTCGGTGGCCGGAATGCCGGCTTGTTGCGCGGCTTGTGAAAAGGCATCCAGGATGTCCCAGCGCAGGCGCTGCTTTTCCACGCGCCATTCGCCGCCCATCTTTTTGGCCAGCCCCTGGCTGCCCGTGTGCTGGCTCTTGTGGCCGTGCAGGCGCCTGAAGTTCTCGTTCACTGGGCCATGGGCCGGGTCGAGCTTGTAATGGTCCTCGTGCATCCTGAACGCGCCCAGCACGCTGTCCCAGCGCCAGGCGTCGTCGCCGGTGAGTTCGGCCCAGCGCTCGTAGTCGCGGGCCTGGCCGCGCATGTAGATCATGCCGTTGATGCTCGACGAGCCGCCCAGCGTCTTGCCGCGCGGGTAGCGCAGCGAACGGCCGTTCAGGCCTGGCTCGGCTTCGGTCTGGTAGAGCCAGTCGGTGCGCGGATTGCCAATGCAGTAAAGGTAGCCGACCGGGATGTGGATCCAGTGGTAGTCGTCCCGCCGGCCGGCCTCGATCATCAGCACGCGCTTGCTGGCGTTGGCACTCAGGCGATTGGCCAGCAGGCAGCCGGCGGTGCCGCCGCCAATGATGATGTAGTCGAAGGTGTTCTCACTCATGGTGTCTCAAGGAAAAAGGTGGGCGAAGGTCGTGTTGGGGCCAGGGGTTGAGGGTCCGGGCTGTGAGCCTGCCGCCGGGCTAGCGCTGGTCTCGGCTGCGTCTGAGTGCATTGTGACAAAGCCGCAGCCGGCCCGACAGTACGAATACCCTGAGCGTGCGAGGCTCGTGAAAGATGCTCTGCAACAAGAAGCCGCGGCGCAAGACGGCGCCTACAAGGTTTACCGCCGCATGCCGGGGCGCGCTGGCGCGGTTCGGGCTTAAGGTCAGGTGCCGTGAGCGTCTGCGTCGCGGCGCCGGGTTTTTGCCACTTCATGGGATGTTCGTCATCGAGCCGCTTTTCTCCAGATTTCCCCGGACCTTCCGCAGCTCCGGGCTTGAGGCTCGCCGGGCGGCCGCGCCGCGCCTTGAGCGGCTGGAAGCCGACGGCCGTGTGACTTGCCAGTTGCGCGGTGCGTGGATAGCCGTCGAGCTGGCAGCCCCGGCGGTCTGGCCCGGGCTCGCCGCCAGTTTGCACGACCTGACGCAGGCGCCACAGCCCCTGCGCTGGGACTTGCGCCAGCTCGCCCGGCTGGACCATGTGGGTGCGCAGCTGTTGTGGATGCATTGGGGCCGCGAGTGGCCGGCGGAGCTGTCCACGGACGAAGCACAGCATCGGCTCCTGAAGACGGTTGAACGCTTTAGCCAGCCGCCCCCTGCGCGGCCGGCGCCGAGCTGGCCGCAGCGCATCGACAGGCTGGGCGCCTGGCTCCTGAAAGCCCTCGACCATGCCTTGGGTCTCGTGCGGCTGACCGGCCAGCTGCTGCTGGACCTGCTGCGGCTGCTGCGCCGACCGCGCGCCGGCCCGTGGCGCGATGTTTCGGGCCATCTGTATCACGCCGGTGCAAGCGCTGTGCCGATCACGGCGCTGGTGGGCTTCCTGATCGGCGTGGTGCTGGCCTATCTGATGTCGCGCCAGCTCAGGCAGTTCGGCGCTGACGCCTATATCGTGAACATCCTCGGAGTGTCCCTGATCCGCGAGCTGGGCCCCTTGCTGGCGGCCATTCTCATGGCTGGGCGCTCGGGTTCGGCCATGACGGCGCAGATCGGCACCATGCGCGTGACCGAAGAGCTTGACGCCATGCGGGTGCTGGGGATTGCCAGTGGCTTCAGGCTGGTGATGCCGCGCGCGCTGGCGCTGGCGGCGGCCATGCCCCTGATCAGCACCTGGACCACCTTGTGGTCCCTGCTCGGCGGCATGCTGGCGTCTGACCTGACCATGGGCGTGAGTCCGGGATTTTTCATCAGTGCCTTGCCCGGGGCGGTGCAGGTGAGCAACCTGGCGCTGGCTACCGGAAAGTCGGTCGTGTTCGGCTTGCTGATCGCGCTGTTTGCCTGCCATTACGGCTTGCGCGTCAAGCCCAACACCGAGAGCCTGGGGGAAGGCACCACGGCCTCGGTCGTCACCTCGATCACCGTGGTGATTCTGGTAGACGCGCTGTTTGCGGTGCTGTTCCGGAGCGTGGGCCTGTGACGGGCGCCGCACGCCGCTGGGGCTGGCAGTGACGGCGGTGATCGATATTCGCCAGTTGCGCAGCACCTTTGCTTCGCCCGGGGGTGAGCTGGTGGTGCATGACCGGCTCGACCTGCAAGTGCACTCGGGCGAGATCGTTGCCATCGTTGGCGGCTCGGGCAGTGGCAAGACCGTCTTGCTGCGCCAGATCCTGGGTCTGGCGCAGCCCGCGCAGGGGGACATCCGGGTGCTCGGCGAGCCTGCGGCGGCCCTGACGCGGGAGGGAGCGGCGGCGCGCATCGGCATGCTGTTTCAGCACGGGGCGCTGTTTTCGGCGTTCAATGTGCTGGAAAACATCGCCTTCCCGCTGCGCGAGCTCGGTCAGTTGCCGCGCGCCCTGATTGACCAGGCGGCCATGATCAAGCTGCGCATGGTGGGGCTGCAGGCCGAAACCGCCAGCCGGATGCCCAGCGAGCTGTCGGGCGGCATGGTCAAGCGCGTGGCGCTGGCGCGCGCGCTCATCATGGACCCGCCCTTGCTGCTGCTCGACGAGCCCACCGCCGGCCTGGACCCGGACAGCGCTGACGGCCTGTGCGACTTGCTGCGCATCATGCACCACGACATGAATCTGACCATCGTCATGGTCACGCACGATCTGGACGCGGTGTTTGAGCTGAGCACGCGCATCGCCGTGCTGGCCGACAAGCGCGTCATCGTCAGCGGCCCGCCGCGGCAGGTGATGGCCTTCGAGCATCCGTTCATTCGTGATTTTTTCCTTGGCCCGCGCGGACAGCGCGCCCGCTCGGCCTTGCCCGAGTGACGTGCCAAGCGCCGCGCCACCACCGCCCAGGCAAACGCCTCCCGATTGAAAGACCCCGAAGGACTCCCATGGAAAACAAAGCTCACGCCCTGGCAGCAGGCGCCTTTGTGCTGGTCTTGCTGGCCCTGCTCGCGGCCCTCGCAGCCTGGCTGACCCGCGACGGCGGGAAGCGCGACTTCTATGAGATTTCCACTCCGCAAACCATCACCGGCTTGCAGGCGCAGGCCGGCGTGCGCTTTCGCGGCGTGCCCGTCGGCAAGGTCGAATCGATCGGCTTTGACCCGATAGCCAAAGGCCATGTGCTGGTGCGCATTTCCGTGGCGCGCGGCACGCCGATGACGCGCAGCACATTTGCCACCATCAACGCCCAGGGCGTCACGGGGCTGGGTTTCGTGCAGCTTGACGACGAGGCCGAAGCCTCTGCGCCGCTGCCACCCAACAACGTCAGCCCGCCGCGCATTCCCTTGCGGCCTGGCCTGGTCGACAAGCTGGCGCGCCAGTCCGAGGCCTTGCTGGCGCAGGCCGAGCAAGTCGCTGCCCGCCTCAATGAATTGCTCAGCACCGACAACCCGGCCTCGGTGCAAGTGCTGGTGCGGCGCATGGGCGATGCTGCCGGCAGCGTCAATCAGCTGGTGCTGGCCTTGCAACCGGCCGCCGCGTCGCTGCCGGAACTCTCGCGGCAAAGCAGCCAGACGCTGCGAAGCGTGCAAGACGCGGCCACGGGCGTGCGCCAGGGCGCGGCAGCCTTGGGCGACACCTTGCAGCAGCTCCGCGAGCCCGGTGGCTCGCTTGAAAAAATAAACGAAAGCAGCGCAGCACTGAGCACCACCCTCGAACTGCTGGGCAGCGCCACCTTGCCCAGGCTGGGCGAAGTGGCCGACGAAACCGCGCGCACCATGCGCCAGCTGCGTCGGGTTGCCAACACGCTGGAAGACAATCCGCGCGCGCTGATCTTCGGCAGCGGCCCGCTGCATCCCGGGCCGGGAGAGCCGGGCTTTTCTGCAAAGATCGATCAGCCATGACCACCTCTTGCGAAGCGGCACGCCAGGCCTGCGCCAGCAGCTTGTCGGTTGAGGTTCCCGGCCTCGGGGCGCGGGGTCGCTGGCCGTGGCCACGCGCCCTGATGCTGGCCTTTGCCCTGGCCAACGCGCTGGGCTTGGGCGCCTGCAGTTCGCTGGGCAGCCAGGCGGTGCGCGCCGCGGGGTATGACTTCGGACCGCAGGCGCCCAAGGGCTTACTTGCAGCGCCGAAAACCCTTGAAGCGCCTGCAGCGCGTGAAAC
>CAJAOB010000101.1 GCA_903941205.1 uncultured Burkholderiales bacterium
AGGTCATGGGCGCGAAGGGCGTGATGGTTGGCGGGGTGTCGACCTTCGGGAAACTCACGCGGTAACCGTAGTAGCTCAAAGAAGTGGCCAGCAAGGTGATGCCCAGCCCGGCCACGTGCTGCGACAGGGCCAGTCCAACCGTGAAAAAGGCATGAAGCAAGCCAAAGGCCGCGCCGACCAGCGCTGCCACCGCCACGCCGGTCCACAGCGAGGCGCCGGCGTGAACACTGAGCCACGCACTGAAGGCGCCGGCGACCATGATTCCTTCGATGCCCAGGTTCAGCACCCCAGCGCGCTCGCACAAAAGCACGCCCAGCGTGCCAAAAATCAGCGGTGTGGCAATGCGCAGCACAGCGACCCAGAAAGCCGGGCTGGCCAGGATGTCCATGAACTCGCTCATGTCGCAGCCCCTTGGGCCGGGGGTTCCGCGGGGGTTTCAGCCTCTTTTTTAGCCGGCGCCGGCAGCGCCCGCACCAGGCGGTATTGCGTGAGCAAGCTGGCCACCAGCACCGACAGCAGCGAGGCTGCAACGATCACGTCGGCGATGTAGGTCGGCACGCCAACCGCGCGGCTCATGCTGTCAGCGCCCACCAGCACGCCGGCCACGAACACACCGGCGGCCAGCACACCCAGAGGATGCAGCGCGGCCAGCATGGCGATCACGATGCCGGTGTAGCCGTAGCCCGGCGACATGTCCAGCGTCAGGTAGCTGGTACGCCCGGCCACTTCGATGGCGCCTGCCAGCCCTGCCAGGCCGCCGGAGAGCAGCGCCACCAGAACCACCGTACGCGTCACCGGCACGCCGGCAAACGCCGCGGCACCCGGGTTGGCGCCCATGGCGCGGATGTCAAAGCCGGGCAGCGTGTACTTGAGCAGCGCCCACAGCGCCACGCACAGGCCCGCAGCCCAGAGCAAACCCGTGTGCAGGCGGGTCTGGGGTATCAGCCGCGACAGCTCCAGCTCGCTCTGCAAGGCCACGCTCTGCGGCCAGCCCATGGCGCCCGGGTCTTTCATGACGCCGTCGAGCATCAGCGAGACAAACAGCAGCATGATGAAGTTCAGCAGCAAGGTTGTCACCACCTCGTCCACGCCCAGACGCGCCTTGAGCAGCGCCGGGCCCAGCAGCAAGGCCGCGCCCGCCAGTGCCGCCGCCAGCAGCATCAAGCCAAACAGCAGCCAGGGCGCCAGGCCGAACCCGGTGCCGCCATGCTGGCCTCCGACAGCAATCGCCGCCAGTGCGCCCGCATACAACTGGCCTTCAGCGCCGATGTTGAACAGCCGCGCCTTGAAAGCGACGGTCGCTGCAAGCCCGGTCAGCACCAGCGGCACGGCGCGCGTGAGCGTTTCACTCAGCGCAAACACCGAGCCGAAGCCGCCCTTGAAGAGCAGCCCGAAGGTTTGCGCCAGCGGGGCGCCGGCCCAGAGCACCAGCAGCGAACTTACCAGCAGCGTGAAGGCCACCGCACCCAGAGGCGCGAGCACCAGCGCCAGGCGCGAGCTGTCATGGCGTTTTTCAAGCCGCATCAACAGATCCTCCGGCGCCGACGGGAAGCGCAGACCCGCCTAGTTGAGAGTCTGGCGTGGGGCCGGCTGCGCCGGCCATGGCCAGGCCGATGGCCTCGCGCGTCCAGGCCTGGGCCGGCAGCGCCTGGCTCAAATGGCCTGCGTGCATGACGGCCACCCGGTCGCCCAGGGTCAGCACTTCGTCCAGATCGTCCGAGATCAGCAGCACCGCGGCCCCGGCATCGCGCGCTGAAATCAGCTGCTGCTGCACATAGGCCACGGCGCCGATGTCCAGCCCCCAGGTCGGCTGGTGCGCGACGATCAGGCGCGGCACGGTGCCTGCTTGCCCGGTGTTTGCAGCAGAGTCGCCAGGCGCCACCAGCGCGCGGCCCAAAATAAGTTTTTGCATATTGCCCCCCGAGAGCGCCCGCGCGGCAGACATGAGTCCTGCGCCGCGCACGTCAAAGGCCTGAACGATGCGTTCGGCATGCGCTTGCGCGGCCTGGCGCCGAATCCAACCGCGCCATGAAAAAGCCCGGCTGCACAAGCGCTCGGAGACGGCGTTTTCCCACACCGGCAAGTCGCCGACCACGCCGACCGCATGGCGGTCTTCGGGAATGCGTGCGACGCCTTGCGCCACCAGACGCGCTGGCGACGCTTCAAGCGGCGCGCCCATCAGGCGCACGCTGCCCGCGCTGGCGCTGCGCATGCCGCACAGCAAGTCGGCCAGGGCCAGCTGCCCATTGCCCGAGACGCCCGCCACGGCGACGATCTCGCCAGCCTTGAGCACCAGCGAGACATCGATCAGCCGCTCGCGGCCGCTCGCCGCCGTGCTGACCTGCGCCAGCGTGCAGACCTCCTGCCCGACCGACACGCTGGGGCGGCGCACCGGCGCGCTCACGGCTTGCCCGACCATCCACTGCGCCAGTTGGGACTGCGTGCTGCTGGCCGCGTCGGCCTCGGCCACCAGACGGCCGGCGCGCAGCACTGCGATCCGGTGGGAAACCCGCAGCACTTCGCCCAACTTGTGGCTGATGAAGATGATCGAAAGTCCTTGCGCCACCATCTGCGCCAGGGTCTTGAAAAGCGCCTCGCTTTCCTGTGGCGTCAACACCGCCGTGGGCTCGTCCAGAATCAGGATGCGCGCGCCGCGGTAAAGCGCCTTCAGAATTTCCACGCGTTGGCGCTCGCCTACTGACAGACTGCCCACCAGCGCGTCGGGCGCCACTTGCAGGCCAAAGCGTGCGGCGACTTCGAGCAGGCGCCGCCGCGCCGCCTGCCGGCGCGAGAACACCTGCCACAGCGGCTCGGTGCCCAGCATCACGTTGTCGAGCACGCTCAGGTTGTCGGCCAGCGTGAAGTGCTGGTGCACCATGCCGACGCCCGCTGCCAGCGCAGCCTTGGGTTTGCCCGGCGCAAGTAGCTGACCAAACAGCTTGATATGGCCGGCGTCCGCTGTGTAATGCCCAAACAGGATGGACACCAGCGTTGATTTGCCCGCGCCGTTTTCGCCCAGCAAGGCCAGCACTTCACCGCGCTTGAGCGTGAGCGAGATGGCGTCGTTGGCCAGCAGGCTGCCAAAGCGTTTGGTGATGCCGGCAAATTCAAGAACAGCGGTCATGCGTCCGGGCTGACTGAGGGGGGCTGGCTGGGGCGGGCAAAGGAAAACGCCCCGGTTTGCGGGGCGTTTTCCAGCAAGGGCCTCGATTCATGTTGTTCGGGGCGCCTGGCTTCAGGTGCTTTGCATCGCTGGCGTTTTTACTTTGCCGTGGACTTCGGCTGGCCGTCGTCCACCTTGACGCTGAACTTGCCCGCGAGGATGTCTTTTTCGCGCGCCTTGACCTTGGCGACGATGTCGGCTGGAACTTTCTTTTCAAACGTGCCCAGCGGCGCGAGCTCGGAGCCCTTGTGCTTCATCATCGAATACGGGCCGTAGTCTTCAGCCTTGAACTTGCCGTCTTTCACCAGCTTGAGCGCGCGGTCTATGCTGGGCTCCATGTTCCAAAGGGCTGAAGCCACCACGGTGTCGGGGTACTGGGCCTGCGTGTTGATCACGTTGCCAATGGCCAGCTTGCCCTTTTCCTTGGCCGCGTCGCTCACGCCAAAACGCTCGGCATACATCACGTCGGCGCCCTTATCGATCATGGCAAAAGCCGCTTCCTTGGCTTTGGGTGGATCAAACCAGCTGTTGATGAAGCTGACCGTGAATTCCACCTTGGGGTTGGTTTCCTTGGCGCCCGCCATGAAGGCATTCATCAGGCGGTTGACCTCGGGAATCGGAAAGCCGCCGACCAGGCCAATCTTGTTGCTCTTGGTCACGCCGCCAGCGACCATGCCCGACAGATAGGCTGGCTCCTGGATGTAGTTGTCAAACACCGAAAAGTTGGGCTCCTGCACCTTGCCCGACGAGCCCATGAGGAAGGAGACCTTCGGGAAATCCTTGGCGACCTTGCGGGCGGCGGCTTCCACGGCGAAGGCCTCGCCGACGATCAGCGCGTTGCCGGCCGTGGCGTACTCGCGCATGACGCGCTCGTAGTCGGCGTTCGACACGTTTTCCGTGGCCTTGTATTCAATCTCGCCGCGTGCTTCGGCGGCCTTGAGCGCCTTGTGAATCCGGCTGACCCATTGCTGCTCAAAGGGCACGGTGTAGATGGCCGCGACCTTGGTCTTGGCTTGCGCCAGTGCCAGGCTTGGGCCGGCGAGCGCCAGGGCTGCGGCCAGAGCCAGCAAGGGGCGGCGCTGGGTGGTGAATTTCGTCATGGGTGCTTCTCCTTTTGAAAGCGGGGTTGGAAGATGGTGGTGCGCAAATCCAGGGGGGCGAGCCTTATTTGGTGCCGAAGATGCGGTCGCCCGCATCGCCGAGCCCGGGCAGGATGTAGCCGTGGTCGTTGAGCTCGCGGTCGATGGCAGCCGTGAAGATCGGCACGTCCGGGTGGGCCTTGTGCAGCGCGGCAATGCCTTCGGGGCAGGTCAGCAGGCAGACGAACTTGATCGATTTGGGGTTGAGTTCCTTGAGCCGGTCCACCGCTGCAATGGCCGAATTGCCGGTGGCCAGCATGGGGTCGACCACCACGATGTCGCGCTCCTGCATGTCTTGCGGCATCTTGAAGTAATACTCCACGGCCGTCAGCGTCTTGGGGTCGCGGTACAAGCCCACATGGCCCACCCGGGCGCCCGGCACCACGCTGAGCATGCCTTCGAGAATGCCGTTGCCTGCGCGCAGGATGGAGACAAACACCAGTTTCTTGCCGTCAATCACCTTGGAGCTCATGGTCTCCAGCGGGGTTTCAATTTCGATGGACTGCATGGGCATGTCGCGCGTGACCTCGTAGGCCATCAGCATGCTCACTTCATTGAGCAAGGTGCGAAAGGTGTTGGTGCTGGCGTCCTTGCGGCGCATCAGGGTCAGCTTGTGCTGGACCAGCGGATGGTCGACCAGTGTCACGCCGGCGGGCGAGGCGCCGGCGGTCTTGTCCGAGGACTTGGTGATGGCGGGGTTCATGGGGACCTTTGTTGTTCGATGTTCCGGAGTGCTTGAGTTGCGCAAAGCGCCTGCGCTAAAAAACGGTGCCGTCGCTTTCAATGTTCAGCGGTGGCTGGCCTGCACGCAACTGCTGTGCCAGCAACCTGCCGGCGGCCCAAGTGCCGCCTTCGAGCACGCAGGCCAGTGGCATTTGCTCAGCCGTCAATCCTAACTGCTCCCGAACCAGCGGCGCGAGTGCGTCGAGCAGTGCCACGGTCAGCGCGCGCCACTCGACGATCATCGGGTCGCCGGCGCGCTGAGTTTGCCGGGCCTGGGCCTCGTTCTTGAAGGTCAGCACGCCGCCGTCCAGAAACAGGCCGCCGTTGCGGTATTCGGGCAAACCGGTCAGCGCCGCCAGCCCGGTGACCTTCACGCCAGCCCATTCAAAAGGCTCCAGCAGCGAATAGGTGAGCCACTGAGACAGCTTGTGAAATGGCATCCAGCCACGGCTCTGGCCTTCGCCCGCCACGTCGGGGTGGCGCCAGCAGTCGCCGAGCGCCAGGCCATCAATCTGGTTGGCTGCCGGCCAGATGTCAGACAGGCTTTCGAGCAAGGCCTCCAGCAAGTCGTGCGCGCTGACGGAGCCGCCAGCGCCGAGTGCGAACAACTGACCGGGCCGGCCCGATGCGCCAAACAGCGCCGGCTGCCGGGCCATGGCGTCGCCCAGCCTGCGCAGCAAGACGGCGCGGCCTTCGAGCCCGACCAGCGGATTCGCCGCGCTGACCTGAAACGCCCGGGCCAGGTCTTCAGCCCTTACTTGGCGCAGACCTTCTGCGTCCGCTTGCAGCGGCTGGCCGGCAACGCTCGAAAACAGCCCGCCCATGAAGGCGTGAAAGCTGGCCACGCCCAGACCTTCGGAGCGCGTGTAGCGGTGGCTGCTTGCCTGAGTCGAAAGGCGCTCTTCGTAAGCCCAGGCCGGTCCGGCGCCAGCGTCCAGCAAAACGCTGACCAGCGCCAGATCGATTTGCGCTCGCGCCTTGTCCGCTGCGCTCGCCGGCCCCAGGGCTGCGTCGAGCAGGGCCATGCGGTTCACGCCGCCGGCCTCGAAGTGGCGCCAGCGGCTGTGGTACGGAATTTTCAGGTCCGGGTAGCGCGCACGCGTGAGCTCGGCCACCAGCCGGGCGACAGCGGGAAGCGCCGCCTCATGGACGTTAAAGCAGCTGGATTCGCCGCGCCTGGCGCGCTCCAGCAAGGCATTTGCGCGCGCGCGTACCGTCGTCGTCGAGCGCAGCAGGCTGGCGGCGCTGCGGGCTTCAGGGCTCGCCTGGGCTGACGCAGAAAGCGGGGAATTCGGCTCAGGCATCAAGTCCTCGCCCTTTGGCTTTCTTGAGTTCGTCGGCGTCCGGCACGGCGCCGGGCGTGAAATAGCCGGCCGCCATCTTGGCGTCCATCTCGACGCGGGCGTCTTCAGGAATCAGGGCGTCGGGAATGTTCACGCGTTCGCCGATCTCGATGCCAGCCTGCGTGATGGCATCGAACTTCATGTTGCTCATCGACACCAGGCGGTGAATCTTGCGCACGCCCAGCCAGTTCAGCACGTCGGGCATGAGCTCCTGAAAACGCATGTCCTGCACGCCGGCCACACATTCGGTGCGGGCAAAGTACTGGTCGGCGGTGTCGCCGCCAAGCTGGCGCTTGCGCGCGTTGTAAACCAGAAACTTGGTGACTTCGCCCAGCGCGCGGCCTTCCTTGCGCGAGTACGCCACCAGACCGACGCCGCCGCGCTGCGCGCCCTGGATGCACTCTTCAATCGCGTGCGTGAGGTAGGGCCGGCAGGTGCAGATGTCCGAGCCGAAGACGTCCGAGCCGTTGCATTCGTCGTGAACGCGCGCCGTCAGTTCGACCGCCGGGTTGGCCAGGTCTTGCGGATTGCCAAAGATGTAGACGGTTTGACCGCCAATGGGCGGCAAAAACACCTCCAGGTCGCTGCGCGTGACGAGTTCCGGGTACATGCCGCCGGTTTCTTCGAACAGCACGCGGCGCAGATCGGTTTCGCTGCAGCCAAAGCGCCGGGCGACTTCGGGCAGGTACCAGACGGGTTCAATGGCGGCCTTGGTGACCAGGGCGGCGCCGTTGGCGGTGAGGAATTTTCCGTCAGGCTTGAGGCGCCCCGATTGCAGCGCCTCGAGCACCTCGGGCAGGATCACATGCGCCTTGGTGATGGCGATGGTCGGGCGAATGTCATAGCCGGCGGACAGTTCGGCCGCAAACGCATCAGCCACCACGGCACCCCAGGGGTCGAGCGAGACGATGCGTCCGGGTTCGCTCCATTGGGGATAAGGGCCGATGCTGTCGGTGGGCGCGGTGTTGGTGAGGTCGGCGCGGTGGCTGGCCGACAGGGCGCCGGAGGCCACGGCCAGCGCGCGGTACACGCTGTAGGAGCCGCTGTGGGTGCCGATCACGTTGCGGTGGCTTCGCTTGCTGGTGGTGCCAACGACCGGTCCGCGCTCGGCCGCTGTGGGCGCGGCCCAGTGCAGGGGCAGGGCGCCGTAGCCGCTGGCGTGCGAGGTCAGGCGAATGTGCCGGGGCACCGGGCTGGTGCCGGCTGCTGCGTGAGCGGGGTCAGCATGATCTGTCAAGGCAGGGGTCTGGGGAGCGTGGTCCGACATGGTTTGAAGCCCTCAAAGCTCGAATGTAGCCAGACGGCTTGGCGCTGACAAGTCCACCTTGGGGACCGGCGGCGGCGGAGGGTTTTGTTGCGAGAGCGTTCATGCCCGCGCATTGCCAGGGCGCCGGAGCCTGGGGCTTAGCTGCCAGACCACGCCCTGACTTGGCGACCTGACCCGTTGGCACTTGGCCTGGCGGCCTGTGGCGAACGAGACGGGCCTGTTGGCTTTGCTGGTAGCCCGTCGGCCCGTCGCGGTGAGTGGCTGGTGGCACTCCCGGCTGAGACGGACCGCTTCTATCGACCTCTGCCACCAAAAATTCCGCCCAGCACACCGCGGATGATCTCCCGCCCGACCGCGCTGCCCATGGTGCGCACGGCCGATTTGGCCAAAGTCTGCGCCAGGCCGTCACGCTGCGCGCCACGCGGGCCGGTGCTGCCAAACAGCAGGTCGTTCAGGCCGCCCAGCATGCCGCCGGCCGCGCTGCCTGCGGGCCCGGCAGTTGCCGCGTTGCTTTGGGTGCGGGTGCTCAGCACCTCGTGCGCAGACTCTCTGTCGATGGCTTTTTCATAGACGCCGGCAACCAGCGAGCCCTGCATCAGGGCCTGGCGCTGCGCCGCGCTGATCGGGCCCAGCTGGCTGGCCGGGGGCAGCACGTAGGCCCGTTCGGTCTCGCTGGGTCGGCCCTTGCTATCGAGAAAACTCAGCAGCGCCTCGCCCACCGCCAGCTCGGTGATGGCGGTTTCGATGTCCAGGCCCGGCTTTTGCCGCATGGTCTGCGCGCTGGCCTTGACGGCTTTCTGGTCGCGCGGGGTGTAGGCGCGCAAGGCATGCTGCACGCGGTTGCTCAGTTGCGCCAGCACCGAATCAGGAATATCCAGCGGGTTTTGCGTGACGAAATAAACCCCGACGCCTTTGGAGCGGACCAGCCGCACCACCAGCTCGATGCGCTCGACCAGGACCTTGGGCGCTTCGTTAAACAGCAGGTGGGCTTCGTCAAAGAAAAACACCATCTTGGGTTTGTCAGGGTCGCCAATTTCCGGCAACTGCTCGAACAGCTCCGACAACATCCACAGCAAAAACGTGGCGTACAAACGCGGCGACTGCAGCAGCTTGTCAGCCGCCAGCACATTGACCACGCCGTGGCCGGCGCTGTCGGTCTGCATGAAGTCGTTGATGTTGAGCATGGGCTCGCCAAAAAACTGCTTGCCGCCCTGGCTCTCAATCTGCATCAGTCCGCGCTGGATCGCGCCTACGCTGGCAGCGCTGATATTGCCGTACTGGGTGGTGAACTGGCTGGCGTTGTCGCCCACGTACTGCAGCATGCTGCGCAGATCAGGCAGGTCCAGCAGCAGCAAGCCGTTGTCGTCTGCAATCTTGAACACCAGGTTGATCACGCCGGCCTGGGTTTCGTTCAGGTTGAGCATGCGCCCGAGCAGCAGCGGCCCCATGTCCGAAACCGTCGCGCGTACCGGATGCCCTTGTTCGCCAAACACGTCCCACAACTGCGTCGGGCAGGCAGCGGGCGGGGGGATTTCAATACCGCGCTCTTTCAGGACGGCGGCCAATTTGTCGCCAATCTGGCCGGCTTGGCTGATCCCGCTGAGGTCACCCTTTACGTCGGCCATGAACACGGGCACGCCAATACGGGAAAAGCCCTCGGCCATCGTTTGCAGCGTGACGGTTTTGCCGGTGCCGGTGGCACCCGTGATCAGGCCGTGGCGGTTGGCGAGTTCGGGCAAGAGCAAGCAGTTTGCGCGGGCGTTGCGGGCAATAAGTAAAGGCTCGGCCATGGGAAGTCCTGTCGGTTTCGGCGGGGGTTGGCGGGTTGGGCGGAAAAGCGGGTCGGGCGAAAAGTAAAATGCGCTCAAGATTAAATCAATTCACCCCTTTCACAAGGACTCTTCGTGGCCGGACACAGCAAATGGGCGAATATTCAACACCGCAAAGGTCGTCAGGATGAAAAGCGTCAGCGCATCTGGACGCGCGTGATGCGGGAAATCATGGTGGCTGCGCGCATGGGCGGTGGCGACCTGGGCACCAACCCCCGCCTGCGCCTGGCCGTTGACAAGGCCAAGGCAGCCAACATGCCCAACGAAAACGTCAAGTACGGCATCGCCAAAGCCACGGGCAGCCTTGAAGGCGTTCAGTACGAAGAGGTCCGCTACGAAGGCTACGGCATTGGTGGCGCAGCCATCATCGTCGACTGCATGACCGACAACCGCGTGCGCACCGTGGCCGAAGTACGTCACGCTTTTTCAAAGCACGGCGGCAATATGGGCACGGAAGGCTCGGTCGCGTTTCAGTTCAAGCACTGTGGCCAGCTGATTTTTGCCCCCGGCGTGAGCGAAGACAAGGTGATGGAAGTGGCTCTTGAAGCTGGCGCCGATGACGTTATCACCGACGAAGACGGCGCCATCGAGGTGCTCACGCCCTATGCCGATTTCGAGAAGGTCAAAAACGCCCTTGAAGCCGCCGGACTCGCGCCGGCGGTGGCTGAAGTCACCATGCGCGCCGAAAACACCATCGACCTGAGCGGCGCTGAAGCGCAAAAAATGCAGAAACTGATCGACGTGCTGGAAGATCTGGATGACACCCAGGCGGTCTACCATAACGCGGCCATTTCGCTTTGAAGCCGCGACGCAGTCTCAGCGCCGACGCCTTCGCATTGGCTGCCCAACGGGCCCACTGAAAGCAAAGAACATGAAAGCAAGTGCATGAAAGTATTGGTCGTGGGCGGCGGCGGGCGCGAGCACGCGCTGGCCTGGAAGCTGGCGCAGTCGCCCAAGGTGCAGGCCGTTTATGTGGCCCCTGGCAATGGCGGCACGGCGCTGGATTCGCGTCTGGAAAATATCCCGATCACCGATGTTCAGGCTCTACGCGCCTGGGCGCAGACCGAGAAAATTGCGCTCACCGTCGTCGGCCCCGAGCAGCCGCTGGCCGCTGGCATCGTCGACGAGTTCCGGGCCCATGGCCTGCGCATTTTTGGCCCCACCAGGGCGGCTGCGCAATTGGAGAGTTCCAAGGCTTTTTCCAAGGCTTTCATGAAGCGCCACGGCATCCCGACGGCCGAGTACGAGACCTTCTCGGACCCGCTGGCGGCGCATGCCTATGTCGATCAAAAGGGCGCGCCCATCGTCGTCAAGGCTGACGGCCTGGCGGCCGGCAAGGGCGTGGTCGTGGCCATGTCGCTGCAAGAAGCGCACGAAGCGATTGATTTCATGTTGGCCCCGGACGCCAGCTTCAACCCGCTGGGCGTGACGCACAACGCTGGCGGTGCCCGCGTCGTGATCGAGGAGTTCCTGCAGGGCGAAGAAGCCAGCTTCATCGTCATGTGCGACGGCAAGAACGTCGTGGCGCTGGCGACCAGCCAGGATCACAAGCGCCTGCTTGACGGCGACGTCGGCCCCAACACCGGCGGCATGGGCGCTTACTCGCCCGCGCCTGTCGTCACGCCGCAGATTCACTCCCGGGCCATGCGCGAAATTATTTTGCCCACCATCAAGGGCATGGCGCAGGACGGCATTGTTTTCACCGGTTTTCTGTATGCCGGGCTGATGATCGACGCCGAGGGGCATCCAAAAACCCTGGAGTTCAATTGCCGCATGGGCGACCCGGAAACCCAGCCCATCATGATGCGCCTGAAGTCGGACTTGTTTGACGTGATGATGGCCGCGACCTCCGGTCACCTTGATGAAATCGAGCTCGACTGGGACCGCCGGCCCGCGCTGGGTGTGGTCATGTCCGCGCACGGCTATCCGCTGTCGCCGCGAAAAGGTGACCGCATCAAGGGTTTGCCAACGGCTGAGCGCCTGCAGCAGGCCGACGCGATGGTGTTTCATGCGGGCACGCAAACCGGACCCGAGGGCGGCGTGTTGAGTTCAGGCGGGCGCGTGCTGTGCGTCACCGCCCTGGGCAACACGGTCAAGGAAGCGCAGAAGCATGCCTACGCCGTTCTCGCCGACATTGAGTTTGACGGCGCCCAGTACCGCAAAGACATCGGCTTTCGGGCCATCAAACCTTGATGACGCGCGTCTTGCCTGCGGCTGAGACCGCCACGGACCTGCGGCCGGCGCACCTTGTGCAGTTCAAGGGCAATCGGTTTGCCCAAATGCTGCTGCGTCTGATCGGCTGGCGCTTTGAATTTGACGGCTTGCCAGCCTTGCAAGGCGTGGCGGTGTTGTATCCGCACACGTCCAACTGGGACTTCCCGATCGCCATGCTCCTGAAGCTGGCCATGGGCATTGATGTGCGCTTCTGGGGCAAGGACTCCTTGTTTCGAATTCCACTGTTTGGCCGCTGGGTCCGCTGGATGGGCGGCGTGCCGCTGCGGCGCAATGCGGCCGAGGGTGTGGTCGAGCAGATGGTCGAGTTGATTCAAAGCAAGAAAGACAAAGCCGAGTATTTCTGGCTGGCCTTGTCGCCCGAGGGAACGCGGGCTTACCGGCCAGGCTGGCGCAGCGGCTTTTACCGGGTCGCGCTGGAGGCGCAGGTGCCGCTGATGCTGGCCTGTCTGGATTATTCGCGGCGGGTGCTGGTTTGCCGACAATTCCTGAATCTGTCTGGCGACCCGGACATCGACATGCCTTTGATCGCGCAGGCGTTCGAGGGCGCAACTGGCTATCGTCCGGAACTCGCCGCGCCCGTGCGACTGATGTCTGAAAAGGACAAGAAATGAACGCTCCCGTCTCGCCTGACAACGCCGCCGCTGCCACCCTCACGCGCCCGACCGGCCAGATCGATAGCGCGTCCGGACGTACCTTTCTACTGGGTTTGCAAGACCGGATTACATCAGCAGTCGCGGCGCTTGATGGCCTCGCCTTCAAGTCGGACGCCTGGGAAAAGGCCCCCGATGAGCCGCTTCAGGGCAATGGAATTACCCGAATTCTGGAAAATGGCGCGGTATTTGAGCGCGCTGGTTGCGGCTTTTCTCATGTGCGCGGCAACCGTTTGCCGCCGTCAGCCACACAGCATCGACCGGAGTTGGCCGGCGCCCCTTTCGAAGCCATGGGCGTGTCGCTGGTGTTCCATCCGCGCAACCCCTACGTCCCAACCGTTCACATGAACGTGCGCATGCTGACCGCGACCCCGGCCTCGGGCGCGCCAGCCTGCTGGTTCGGCGGCGGGATGGACTTGACGCCTTACTACGCATTTGAAGAAGACGCGGTGCATTTCCACCAGACCTGCAAGGATGCGCTGGAGCCCTTTGGGCAGGACAAATACCCGCGCTTCAAGAAATGGTGCGACGAATACTTTTATTTGAAGCATCGGCAGGAAGCCCGCGGCATTGGCGGTGTTTTCTTTGACGACTTCCAGGAGCTTGGCATTGAAGGCAGCTTTGCCATGATGCGCAGCGTGGCCGATGCTTTTCTCGCGGCTTACCTGCCCATCGTCGAGCGGCGCAGGCAAACGCCATATGCCGAGCGTGAACGCGAGTTCCAGCTCTATCGGCGCGGCCGCTACGTCGAATTCAACCTGGTCTGGGACCGTGGGACACATTTCGGTCTTCAGTCGGGCGGGCGCACCGAGTCCATCCTGATGTCCATGCCGCCGCTGGCGAACTGGTCCTACCGGCGCGAAGACCCGGCGGATTCGCCGGAAGCCGCTTTGACGCGCGATTTTCTGCCTCCAAGGGACTGGGTTTGAACACACGAGGCACGGCTGCGGCGGCCTCAGCGCAAACCCGCGGCGAGCCCAGACGCATTGGGGTTTTTGGCGGCGCCTTCGATCCGCCCCACTGGGCTCATGTGGCGCTGGCGCGTGTCGCCATTGAGCAGTTGCAGCTCGATGAACTCAGGATCATCCCCACTGGCGACGCCTGGCACAAGTCCCGTGACCTCACGGCTGCTCACCACCGGTTGAAAATGGCCGAGCTGGCCTTTGGCGACTTGCCGCGGGCTGTCATGGATGACCGCGAAATCAAGCGTGTCGGCCCCAGCTATACCATCGAAACGCTGGAGGAATTGCAGGCCGAACAACCGGACAGCGAACTTTTCCTGGTGATCGGCGGCGACCAGGAAGCCGTTTTTCGACGCTGGCACAGGTGGCAGGATATACTCCAAAAAGCGACGGTCTGCGTCGCTGATCGGCCGCTACAAAATCCTTCTTTTGCCCGTGCCCCGGCCGCAAACCAGTCTGCGGTCCTCGTCTCGGGCAGCTCGCCAGCGACAAACCTGCCTCAGCGCGTGATCCTGCATTTGCCGCTCATGCCCGTCAGCGCCACTGCGATCCGCCAGCAACTTGCATTTCAGACCGCACCAGAAGGTGCGTTTTCCGGCGAGCTCGATGGTTCGGTTCCTGACGCTGTTGCAAGTTATATTTCCCTCCACGGGCTGTACCAGGCCCGCCCAAGCCCCAACTCATCAAGCACCGAATGATCGAAAACACCACCAGCGCCACCAAAAATATCCAGAAACTTCAACGGGCTATCGTCGCTGGTCTGGAAGATGTCAAGGCGCAGGACATTCAGGTCTTTGATACCGAGCACATCACGTCATTGTTTGAGCGCGTGATCGTGGCGTCGGGTACGTCCAATCGCCAAACCAAGGCGCTGGCAGCCAGCGTGCGCGAAGCCGTGCGCGAAGCCGGGTTCAGCAAGCCGCGCATCGAGGGCGAGGAAAACGGCGAATGGATCATCGTGGACTGTGGCGCGGCCGTGGCGCACATCATGCAGCCCACCATTCGGCAGTACTACCACCTCGAAGAGCTTTGGGGCGACAAGCCGGTCAAGCTCAAACTGGGCGCCGCAGCACCTGAGGCCAAGGCCTCCCGGGCCGCAGCACTGGCTGCCGCTGAAGCCGAAGCATCGCAAGCCCCGGGGGGCCGTACCTCTGCCCGCACCGCCGCTCGCAATGCCGCCAAGAGAGCAGCTCGCGCCAGTGGCGAGGCTGCTCCCGCCAGCGCCAAGTCAGCCAAGGGCAAAACGGCTGCGGGCAAGTCAGCCGCAGGCAAAGCGCCAGTGCGAAAAACCTCAACCCAGAGCAGTGAAAAGGCCACGCCAAAGTCCAGCCCTCGCGCGAGCGTGAAAACGCCGGTTGAAACCACGGCGCCAGCCAAAGCCGCCAGCAAGACGGCCAAGCCAGTGGCCAAAACAGCGTCTGTGAAGGCTGCACCGGCCAAGAAGGTCGTGCCCAAAACACTGGCCGCCAAGACTGCGGCTCTTAAAAAGCCGGCTGCCAAAAAAGTCGCAGCGAAAAAAGCCGCGGCCAAGAAAACCAGCCGGAGCGCATGAGGCTTCAGATCGTCGCGGTCGGCCAACGCGTGCCGGACTGGGCGCAAACCGCCTACGACGATTACGCCAAGCGCTTTCCCCCTGAGCTCAAAGTCGAACTCAAGGCGGTCAAAACCGAGGCCCGGGCGTCCAAGACGCTGGAGAACCTGCTTGCGGCTGAGCGCTCGCGCATCGAGGCAGCCATACCCAGGGGCACGCATGTCGTTGCTCTGGACGAGCGGGGCGTGGCGCTCACCACGGTCGCGCTGGCCGACAAACTCCGGCACTGGCAGCGCGAGGGCGATGATGTGGCCATCGTCATTGGCGGGCCGGACGGTCTGGAGCCGGCCTTCAAGCAAGCGGCCCACGAGCGCATTCGCCTGTCAGACCTGACGCTGCCGCACGCCATGGTCCGGGTGCTGCTGATCGAGCAGCTTTACCGCGCCTGGAGCATCACCGTCAATCATCCCTACCATCGTGAGTGAATCATGGTGAACCGAGCGGCCGCGCACTGTCTGGCCATGCCTGCCTGAGCTGACAATCAAGCCCATGCCAGACCTCGTTTACCTTGCCTCCCAAAGCCCGCGTCGCGCCCAGTTGCTCGAGCAAATCGGCGTGAACTACCAGCGCCTGTTGCCCGACCCGGACGAGGATGCGGAAGCGCTGGAGGTCGTTAGCGGGCGTGAAGCGCCTGCGATTTACGTGCAGCGCGTGACCCGTCTCAAGCTTCTGGCGGCAGTGGCGCGCATGCAGTGACGCCGCCTTGCCGCGGCCCCCGTGCTGTGCTCTGACACCACCGTCGCCGTCGGCCGGACGATTCTGGGCAAGCCCGAAACCGATTCTGATGCGATTCGCATGCTGCAACTGCTCTCAGGGCGGGTTCACCGGGTTCTCACGGCGGTGGCGCTGCAGCGGGGCAACAAGACGCTTGAAGCCCTGAGTATTTCCAGCG
>CAJAOB010000102.1 GCA_903941205.1 uncultured Burkholderiales bacterium
AGCTGCTGACCATTGATCTTGTAGCTGGCAATCACCGCCTGACCGGCGGCCGAGCTGATCCAGTCGGCGAATTTTTGCGCCTCAGCGACTTTCACCTGCGGATGCCGGGCCGGGTTGACCACCATCACGCCGTACTGATTGAACAGCCGCTTGTCGCCTTCGACCAGCACGGTCATGCTGGCGCGGTTCTTGAAAGCCAACCAGGTGCCCCGGTCGGCCAGCACATAAGCATCCGTGCTGGCAGCCATGTTGAGCGCTGGCCCCATGCCGCAGCCGCAAGCTTTGTAGCCACTGAAGGCGGGCGCATCGACCCCGGCCATTTTCCAGTAGCGCAACTCGGCCGCGTGCGTGCCGCTTTTGTCGCCACGCGAAATGAAGGGCGCATTGACCGTCTGCAACTTTTTAAAGGCCTGCAACACGTCCTGCCCCTTGGTGCCGGCCGGGTCGGCGCTCGGACCAATCAGCACAAAGTCGTTGTACATGACGGGAAAGCGCTTGAGCGCAAAGCCATCGGCCACCAGCTTTTCCTCGGCCACCTGGTCGTGAACAAACAGCACATCGGCGTCACCTCGGCGCCCCATGTCAATCGCCTGGCCGGTGCCCAGAGCCACCACCTTGACATCGATGCCGCTGGCCTTCTTGAACTCGGGCAGCAAATGGGCGAACAGGCCCGACTGCTCTGTCGAGGTGGTGGAGGCCATCACGATGCTCGGGCTTGGCGTCTGCGCGAAGGCAAGGTCGCAAGCCAGACCGGCGACGAGCAGGGTCTGCCTGACAAGGCGGCGCAAGGCCGGGGCGTTTTTTGGAATCATCCGAGTTCTCCTTTGAGGAATTGCGCTGCTGCCAGCGGCAGTGGTCGATTGAAAAATGCATCCACCGAGGCATCGGCCAGCACCCGCCCGTGCTCCAGGTACAAGACGCGGCTGGCCAGGCGCTTGACCTGCCCCAGGTTGTGGCTGCTGAAAATCAGGGTCATGCCGCTGGCGGCGAAGTCAGCCATGAGCGCCTCCACTTCCCGCTTGGCGGCCGGGTCCAGGCTCGCGGTTGGCTCATCGAGCAGCAAGACCTCCGGCTTCAAGGCCCAGGCGCGCGCCAGGGCCAGGCGCTGCTGCTGACCACCCGACAAAGTTTTGGCGGGGCGCCCGGCCAGGTCGATCAAGCCCACGCGATCCAACGCAAGCAGGGCCTGCTGGCGCGCGACAGCCCAGCGCAGGCCGCCCAGCCACAGACCGAGTGCAATGTTGTTTTGCGCGCTGGTGCGCAGCATGTAGGGCCGCTGAAACAGCATGGCCTGACGCGCCGCAACCGGGCGCTGGCTGTGTCCGCCGGACGCCGGCAGCAAACCGTGCAAGTGGCGCAGCAGCGTGCTTTTGCCGCTGCCATTGGCGCCGACCAGCGCCACCCGTTCGCCGCGGGAAATGCGCAAAGTGCAATCAGCCAGCGCCGCGACGCGCCCGAACTGCACGCCGACAGCGTTCAACTCGAACAGCACATCGCTGGCCGCAGGCGAGGACGCAAAATCTGTGGTCATGCGTGTCAGCGCCGGCTTGCCGTGGCCACAGGGGCCGCGGTCTTGAGGTCGCCGGGCCAGTGGCCCTGGCCTTCGCGCGCTTCACGCCAGCGCCGAATCAAGGCGATCAGCGCATTGAGCAGCAGCACCACCAGCAGCAGCACCGCCCCCAGGGCGAGCGCCAGCGGCAAGTCGCCCTTGCTGGTTTCGAGCGCAATCGCCGTGGTCATCACGCGGGTAAAGCCTTCGATATTGCCGCCCACCACCATCACGGCGCCCACTTCGGAAATAGCCCGGCCGAAGGCTGCGATCAGCACGGTCAGCAAGGCGTAGCGCTCGTCCCACAGCAGGATCAGGGCGCGCCAGCCCACAGCCGCGCCCAAAGACTGCAATTGCTCGCCATGCAGCCGGTCTGCGTCTTCAATGCTTTGGCGCACCAGCGCGGTCACCACCGGCAGCACCAGCACGGCCTGCGCCAGAACCATGGCCTGAAAAGAAAACAGCCAGCCCAGAAAACCCAGCGGCCCCGAACGCGAGAGCAGCAAATACACCACCAGCCCGACCACCACCGAAGGCAGCGCCAGCGCGGTATTAAGAAAAGCCAGCACCACGCCCCGACCGGCAAAGCGCGCAACACCCAGCCAGGCGCCCAGCAGCAAGCCAAGGCTGCATGCGATCAGGCAGGCCGAGGCGCTGACCGCCAGCGAGCGCAGCACGATGCTGGCGAGCAGAGGGTCCAGGGAGGTGACTAAGGAAAAAGCCGTGGCGGCGCTGTCTTGGAAAGTGTTCATGTGAAAGTCGGCCGGCAAGCAGCCAACCAAGCCTAGCGTAGTCTGTCTGCGCGACAAATGGCATCCGGGGTGACGAGCTATGAAGCGCCTTGCATAGCGACAATTGCTGGCCGGCCGATGTCAGCGCTGCGTTGCGCGCCGGATAATCGGCCGGATTCCATGCACAAAGTTCAACTGTCCTACCAGCTGTCAGCCAAGCGCAGCCCCGACGCGCTGATCCGCAACCCGCTGCTCGACATGTTGCAGGCGGTGCGCGAGCAGGGCTCGATTTCGGGCGCGGCCCGCGCGCTAGGGCTGTCTTACCGGCATGTGTGGGGCGCGCTCAAAGATGCCGAACAAGTGATGGGCCGCGAACTCATCGTCTGGGAAAAAGGCCAGCGCGCCTTGCTCACCGAGTTCGGCGAGAAGCTGCTGTGGGCCGAACGCCAGGCGCAAGCCCGGCTGGCGCCGCAAATCGAAGCGCTGCGCGGTGACATCGAACGGGCGTTCTCGATGGCCTTTGACGACAGCGCGCATGTGCTCGTGCTTTACGCCAGCCACGATGCCGCCCTGGCCGCGCTGCGCCAGCACGCCGCTCCGGCGGGTCTGCACCTGGACATCCGGTTCATGGGCAGCGTCGACGCGATCAGCGCACTCAACGCCGGGCGCTGCCTGGTGGCCGGCTTTCACACGACCGAGCGCCCGCCCGCGAACTCGCTGGCCGCGCAGGCCTACCGCCGCCAGCTCAAACCGGGCCTGCACAAGCTCATTGGTTTTGCGTTGCGCACGCAAGGGCTGATGGTCGCCAAAGGCAACCCGCAGGGCATCACCGGCCTGCAAGACCTGACACGCCCCGGACTGCGCTACATCAACCGCGCCAGCGGCGCTGGCACCCGGGTGCTGCTGGACGAACTGCTGGCCCAACACCAGATCGATCCTGCCGCGGTCCATGGCTACGCCAGTCAGGAGCCCTCGCATGCCGCCGTGGCCCAGGCCGTGGCCAGCGGGGCCGGCGATGCGGGCCTGGGCATTGAGGCCAGTGCGCGCGACAAAGGGCTGGACTTCATCCCGCTGGTGCGTGAACGCTATTACCTGGTGTGCCTGAAGTCGGCGCTGCAGCAAGCCCCGGTGCAGGCCTTGCTGGCGGTCTTGCAGAGTCCGGCCTGGCAATCGGCCGTGGCGCAGCTGCCGGGCTATGCGGCGCTGGGCGCGCAAAGCGGCCAAGTGCTTTCATTGCGAGCGCATCTGCCCTGGTGGAGCTACCGCCAGGCCAAACGCGCAAGCGCCACCGGGTCGGCGGCACACGACTGACGTGGGCTTTGTTTGAGTTTCAGAGCGCGCAAGACCTGAAACCGCAAAACACGTCGTCGCGCTGCGGCTCATAAAAGTTACGGTACTTGGGCGACTTCATGCGCGCGCGCGTGGCAAAGGAGCCACCGCGCAAAACCTTGTGCGTGCCGAACCAGGGCTGGGAATAGTCGGCATAGGGGCCGGCCACAAAACCGGGGTAAGGCCGAAAATTGCTGCCGGTCCACTCCCAGACATCGCCCCAGCGAAAGCCCCTGCTCGCCGCGGTGTGGGCTGCAACTTCCCATTCGACTTCAAACGGCAAGCGGCGACCGGCCCAGCGGCACCAGGCATCGGCTTCCCACCAGCTCATGTGCATGGCCGGCTGGTGACCCAACATGCGCAGGGGCTGACCGAAGCGGGTCTGCATCACCGCGCCGCTGGCCACGCCGATCTGGTCCACATGACGCGGGCCGCGACGCCCTTCGCTGCGGCTGATGTCGGCCAGCCAGCGCCAGCCAGCCTCGCTCCACAACTCGGGGCGGTCGTAGCCGCCGTCATCCACAAACTCGATGAACTGCGCCCAGCTCACGGGCTGCGCGTCAATATCGAACTCCGGCACGTCCACCGCATGCACGCCCGCCTCGTTGTCAAACACAAAGCCCGGCCCGTCAGGCGGGCTGCCCAATTGCCAGCGGCAGGCGGGCACACGCAAAGCCTCGCGCGCGGCCATGGGCGCCGGCGAAAACGCTTGAAGCAAGGGCCGGTCCAGCGCCAACCCCAGGGTCTGGGCGGCCATGACCATCGCTTCGGCGTGCATGTCTTCATGAAACAGGCAAAGACGGTAGAAGTAAAGCGCGTCATCGGTGGCCTCGGCGCGCTCCAAGAGTTCCAGCGTGCCCTCCAGTGTTTCAAGCAGGTAAGCGCGGCAGCCGGCCACATCCGGCAAGTCCAGCGACCAGCGCGTTGCGTGCGGCACCGCACCCGAATCCCACCAGCGGTCGGCACCCGCTTCAACGGAAGGCAGCCGGGGCGCCGCCGGATCAGCCCGCATGCCCCGGGCCCGTTGCAGGTTGCGGCCAATCCAGCGCTCCTGAAACCAGCCCACATGGCCAATCTCCCACAGCGGTGGATTGATGCCTGCAAGCTGCGGGACGACAAAATCACCGGCTTGCAAGGCGCGCTCGAACTGCGCCAGCAGATGCAGCGAGTGATTGCGCGCGTCAATCAGGGCAAGCGACAGCACATCGCGGCCGGCTTGCCGCACCAGACTGGAGTCGACCAGATCAGGATTGCCGGCGGGCTGCATTGAAGCGGCGTTGAAGTTTGAAGCCAAAGCAGGAATCCTCCGTGATATCCCAAAAATCTGTGAAATGAAGAGCCTATGCAAAGCGCTAAACGATTGTGACACCGCCATCGCCGATAGGGGCCAGAGCAAGCCGATTCGAAGGTCCTAAATCAGTAGCGAGGCAGGCGACAAATACCTTGGCTGGATTTGAATAATTTTTCAGACTTCGCGCCGAAAAGCTCAGCCCCGCCAGGGGGCTTGTCGATAGAATCCGGGACCATCCCCGCCATCTGAAACAAGCCGCTGACGCTGGCAGTCGTTGCGGGCGGCTAGACGGGTCACCTTACCTTGGAACAAAAATGCGCTTACTACTGAAAATGTCCAAAGCGGTGGATGGGCTCAACACCCGTGTCGGCCGCCTGACGATGTGGCTCATTCTGGCCACTACGCTGATCAGCGCTGGCAATGCGCTGGTGCGCAAAATCTTCAACGTCAGCTCCAACGGTCTGCTGGAAATCCAGTGGTATCTGTTTGCTGCGGTGTTCATGCTGGGCGCCGGTTATGGATTCTTGAAGAACTCGCATGTGCGCATCGACTTCATTTCGACCAAGCTCAGCGACCGTGCACGCAACTGGGTTGACGTGTTGGGCATTCTGCTGGTGCTGATTCCTTTCTGCCTGATCACCATCGGCCTGAGCTGGCCCTTTTTCATGCAGGCGCTGGTCAGCGGCGAAATGTCGCAAAACGCCGGCGGGCTGATCCGCTGGCCGGCCTATGTCCTGATCCCCCTGGGTTTTGCGCTGCTGCTGCTGCAAGCCCTGTCTGAGTTGGTCAAACGTGTCGCCTTCCTCCAAGGCCAGGGCCCCGACGTCCTGAACAGCGAAGA
>CAJAOB010000103.1 GCA_903941205.1 uncultured Burkholderiales bacterium
CACAGCCAAATGTTGCAGTACTCTGATTTAGGACTGGTACAGCGCGTAACAGTTGTTCCGGGGTAGTTTGTATTTTTACATCGAATTGTTTCATTATTTTTTAGCTTGTTATGAGTTTATTATTTAACTTTATGTGTTACATCCAAATATTGATATTTTGATATTTTTTGATCGTGACGAGCACCCTTGATTGTTACCGTTCAGAAGTAGAGTCCTTTGCTTTGATTGACCCTATTCCAGTTTTGTATCCGGCCAGAATGAGAGAGCTGGCGCTTCATCGGCCGGTGTCATGAACCCCAGTGACGTGTGAGGTCGGGTCTCATTGAAGTCCCGTCGCCACGCCTCGAGTTTGGCCCGGGCGTCGTCCAGAGACAAGAACCAATGCGTGTTCAGGCATTCGTCCCGGAGCCGCCCGTTGAAGGATTCCACGAACGCGTTGTCCGTGGGCTTGCCAGGCCGACTGAAGTCCAAGGTCACCCGATTTATATATGCCCAATGGTCGAGGGCGCGGGAGATGAACTCCGGCCCATTGTCCACCCTGATCTTTGCAGGCGCACTGCCACGCTCGAACAGCAACCGATCCATGACATCGACAACCTGTTCGCCCTTGATCCCCTGGTCAGCATGGATGGCAAGGCACTCCCGGGTGTAGGCATCAACCACCGTCAGGGCCCGGAACCGCTTGCCGTTGAACAGGGCGTCGGACACGAAGTCCATCGCCCAGATCTCGTTGGGCCGCTGCGCCAATGGGCGCTCGACCCTGCGCGCCGCCATCACGTGACGCCGTGGACGCTTTGTGCACAAGTTCAGCCCTTCCTAACGGTAGAGGCGACGCACACGCTTGTGGTTCACCGGCCAGCCCTCCCGCCGTAGCAGGACGTGGATACGGCGGTAGCCGTAACGAATGCGGACCTCGGCAATCTCCTTGATCCGTTGCCGTAATGGCGCCTGGTCGGGCCGCACCGATCGGTAGCGGTGCGTTCGCCGGTCAAATCGCAGGGCAGCGCAGCCGCGGCGCTCGCTGACGCCGAACTGGTTCTGCACCCAATGGACGATCTCCCGACGCCGCCCAGGCGCTAAACTTTTTTTGCTAGCACCTCCTGGAGCATGGCTTTGTCGAGGCTGAGATCCGCCACAAGGCGCTTCAGCTTCTGGTTCTCCTCCTCAAGCTGGCGCATCTTGCGCAGCTCGGACGGCCCAAGGCCGCCATACAGCTGCTTCCAGCGGTAATAGGTCGCCTCGGATATCCCCATCTTCCGGCACACCTCAGCCACCGGTGTGCCAACCTCCGCTTGGCGAAGGGCAAACGCGATCTGCTCGCCTGTGAACTTTGACTTCTTCATCAGCAAAATCCTCCGCTCAAAGCAGCTTCGATTTTGCCAGATCCCTCTCATTCAAACCGGATACATTTTCCGGGATAGGGTCAAACCGCCGATATAGTTTGGAGGCAGACCATAAGCACGACAGCATATTGCTAACTATTAGCCAGCAGTACAAAGCTCTCGCTTCTCAACGGCAACAATCAGGGATTCGCACACTGGCCGAGCGCGGCATCGAGGCCTGCATCCCTACCAAGTCCAACCGCAAGATCGCTATCCCGCATGACCC
>CAJAOB010000104.1 GCA_903941205.1 uncultured Burkholderiales bacterium
CCGGTCCCCGCTCTTTCCTCCCGCGGGAAAGCGTGGGGCCGGGTTTCCAGACGCAAGGCCGGGACGCAGTTCAAGCTTCCGCGCCTGTGACTTGCCCCTTTGTTGCGCTCGCGGCAAAGCGGGCGCTGGCTTCAGGCCCGACTCCCTCACTTTGAAAGCCGCATGCGCGCTGATCTTTTTCTTGTTGAACGTGGCCTGGCCACCACCCGCTCGCAGGCGCAGCGCCTGATCGCTTCGGGTGTGAGCTGGCGGGTCGATGCTGATTCGGCCTGGAAAAAAGTCGCTAAAAACGGCGACGAGATCCCAGACGGCGCGCAAGTCGAAGTGCCCGACACGACCGAAGCCAAGTACATCTCGCGCGGCGGGCTCAAGCTCGAAGGAGCGCTCAAAAGCAGCGGGCTGACGGTCAAGGGGGCGCGCTGCCTGGATGTCGGACAGTCGACCGGCGGCTTCACCGATTGTTTGTTGCAGCACGGCGCGGCCAGCGTGGTCGGGGTCGACGTCGGTCATGGTCAGTTGCACCCCAGTCTTCGGGCGGATGCGCGCGTGGTTTGCATCGAAGGCGTGAATGCGCGCTCGCTGACGGCCGATGACCTGGCCGAGCACCATCGCCGCGCCTTGATGGTCCAGCTCGACGCGGCCGAAGAGGCGGGAACGCTGCAAGCCCAGCCGGGGCTCCTGGCTTTGCTGGACGCAGAGTTTGATCCGGTCTTTGACTTTCTCACCGGCGACCTGTCTTTCATTTCGCTCACGCTGGTCTTGCCCGCCGTGGTGCGCCTGCTCAAACCGGGTGGCGACATGCTGATGCTGGTCAAGCCGCAGTTTGAGTTGCAGCCCGGGCAAATTGGCAAGGGCGGCATCGTGCGTGATGCGGTGCATTTTGAATTTGTCGAAAAGCGCCTGCGCGACTGCTGCGCCGAGCTCGGCCTGGATGTGCTGGCCTGGCTGGACTCGCCGATTGAAGGCGGCGACGGCAACCGTGAGTTTTTCATCCAGGCCAGGAAGGGGCTGGCCGTGGCGGGGGAAGACAAGCCCCTGGCGGCCGCACCGGCGCGGCAGGCCGCCAAGCGCGTTCCGCGCAGCGCCACCCGCAGCCTGCTCGACGCGATGGACGAAGAGGGCGAAGCCGCCCATGCCGGGCAGCCCGGCCCGGCGCGCAGCAAGCGCCGCGAAAAGAAAAACGCCGCTGACTAAAGCGGCCAAGCAACGCCAACGATGGATGCCCGCGTGATGACGAAGACACTGCCCCTGAGTTTTGAATTTTTTCCGCCCAAGACGGCTGAAGGCGCGGCCAAGCTGCGTGCCACGCGCCAGCAGTTGTATGCCCACGGACCGGAGTTTTGCTCGGTCACTTTTGGCGCAGGCGGCTCGACGCAGCAAGGCACTTTTGATGCCGTCAAGGAAATATTGGCCGAAGGCGTTGAAGCGGCCTCGCATTTTTCGTGCGTCGGCGCGACCAGGGCCACGGTGCGCGAGCAACTGGCGCAATTGCAGGCCATGGGCGTCAAGCGCCTGGTGGCGCTGCGCGGCGATTTGCCCAGCGGTTACGGCATAGGCGGCGAGTTTCAGTACGCCAGCGACCTGGTGGCCTTCATTCGCGCCGAAACCGGCGACAGTTTCCACATCGAGGTGGCCGCCTACCCGGAGATTCATCCGCAGGCCAAGTCGGCCGAATCCGATTTGCAGGCCTTTGCGACCAAGGTCAAGGCCGGTGCCAACTCGGCCATCACGCAGTATTTTTTCAACACCGACGCCTACTTTCGCTTTGTCGACGACGCCTACAAGCTGGGCGTTGACGTGCCGGTGGTGCCGGGCATCATGCCCATCACCAGTTCAACCCAGTTGATGCGCTTTTCAGACGCCTGCGGCGCCGAGATTCCGCGCTGGATCCGGCTGCGCCTGCAGGGCTTTGGAGATGATGTCGAGTCGATCAAGGCCTTCGGGCTGGACATCATCACCGACCTGTGCGACCAGTTGCGCATGGCCGGCGTGCCGGGTATCCACTTCTACACCATGAACCAGGCTGGCGCCACCAGTGAGATCATCCGCCGCCTCGACCTTGTATGACGGCGCAGCTTTTCAACGGCCCAGGTATTGCTGCGTGGTGTCCCAGGCCACCTGCTGAAGATGGGCTGCAACTTCTGGCTTCAGGCCAGCGCTGAACTTCAAGCCCACGGGTGACTTGTTGAAGAGTGTGGCGTAGGTGGTGACCGCCGCCAGATAGCTGCCTTCGGGGCTCGGGTGGCGCTTGTCGGACACGTACAGATTCACATCGGGTCGCTGCGCGATTGAGCGGGCAAAGGCCAGCCCTGCCGGAATAACCAGAGCCTTGTTGGCGTTGCCGGCGATGGTGTAAGCGTCTGCCAGGGTCTGCGTCATGTCCGGCGCGTCCTGATAGGCCCAGGACATGAAGAACACTGGTATTGCCCCGTGCTTGCGCACCGTGTCACTGTGTTTCTTGGCATATTCGTTGAAGACGGCCTTGAGTGTCGGGTGAACCGGGCACTGGCTGCAGTCCATCATCACGGCCACTTCAAACAGCTTGCTGCCTGCCGGGTTGAACACGACCTCGTTGTTTCCCACAAAGGAATATTTGCCGATGCCGTTGGGCCGAAAGTAGGATTCGACGTCATGCCAATCCAGGCCCGAGCCGCCGATGGTGACCAGCGAGCCACGTAATTTGTGGCCCTTGAGTCCTTCGCTGACCATGTTGCCCACCAGGCTGTGCAAGCCATTGTTGTAATAAAAAAAGCTGTTGCCGATGTAGATCACCGAAGCCGGCGCTGCGCCCCCGGTTTCTTTGACGGTGGGCTTGACTTCCCCGAAGGCGCCGGTGTTCAGGCTGCAAAAAAGGGTGGCGGCCCCAAGGGCGTGATTGAACAGGCTTCGCACAGTCATAAGTACTCCGGTAATGGCTTCCTATGCCTTCAAAATAAAAAGCGTTCGTCGAGGAGCGCTTTCGATGTGCAGGAGGCCAGCGAAATCATGGAGGCCGTTATCCCTGATCTTCCGGCCGGGCGTCAGCCCCCGTGCTCAAGCCCGAAGGATGCATGCCGGTCTTGCCCCAGCCGCGCCACCATTTGCGGCAGTGCCAGTTGCAAGTCGCCCTTGAGGGTGTGTGGCGGGTTGATGACAAACATGCCACTGGCGGGCAGGCCAGGGCGAATCACTTCGCCGGTCATGTCGGTGGTCAACTTGCTGGATTTGACGGTCAGGCTGGCATTGAGCCAGCTCCGGCCGGCCTTGACCGCCAGGGTCTTGAGCTTGCGCGGCAGGTCGTGGGCTTCAGGCCGGGGAATGATCGGGTACCAGACCACATAACAGCCAGTGGCAAAGCGCTTGATGGCGTCGGCCATGCAGGCGCTGACACGCGCGTAGTCGCTCTTGATCTCGTAGCTCGGGTCGCACAACACCATGGCTCGGCGAGCTGGCGGCGGCAAAAAGGTCTTAAGGGCCTCAAACCCGTCTTCGCGCGCCACCGCCACCTGGCGGCCAACCTCCAGTTGCCCGATGTTGCCCGACAGGGACTTGAAGTCGGTCGGGTGCAACTCAAACAGCTTGAGCTTGTCGCGCCCGCTCAAGAACCGCTGCTCGATGAAGGGCGAGCCTGGGTAGATCCTCAGGTGAGTGGCTTCGCCGCTCTGGGCAAACTGCGGGTTCAGCGATTTGAGAACATCGACGTAGTCTTGCAAGGCGGGCGCCAAAGGTTCATCGACCGCCGGCTTGGCCTTGCCGCCGGGTTTGGGTGGCTCTTCAACCGGCTTGACCAGGAGTTTGAGCACGCCTTCCAGCGCCTCGCCGCTGGTTTCGGTGTAGTCGCCATCAAGGCGGTACAGGCCGGCGCCGGCGTGGGTGTCGATCACGGTCAGGGCCGTGTCTTTCTGGGTCAGGTACTTCATGAGGGCGATCAGCGTGGTGTGCTTGAGCACATCAGCATGGTTGCCGGCATGAAAGGCGTGGCGGTAACTAAACATTCAGCGATGCTAACCGCTGCCAGCCCGCAGCCGCGCTCCGCGGCGGCGTTTCTTCCCCAAAGGGTAAAAATTCGTATAATCCGCGGTTCTTCAGCGTTTTCATGTCCGCCGGAAGACATTGCGCCGCTGGCGCGGTGAAACCCACCTAAGAGGTTCTCATCAGAAGAACGCCGACCGTGGAATAGACATAGAAACCATTCCGGAGCAGCTATTTGGTTGCACCGGGCAAACCAAACTTTGAAAAGAGTAATTCATGAAAACTTTCAGCGCAAAACCCGCTGAGGTGGTGCATGAATGGTTTGTGATTGACGCGACCGACAAGGTCCTCGGACGAGTAGCCAGCGAAGTTGCTCTCCGTTTGCGCGGCAAACACAAGGCCATTTACACGCCTCACGTCGATACCGGTGACTTCATCGTCATCATCAACGCAGCCCAGTTGCGTGTCACGGGCGCCAAGTCCACTGACAAGATCTACTATCGCCATTCCGGTTACCCAGGCGGCATTTCTGCCACCAATTTCCGCGACATGCAAACCAAATTCCCGGGCCGCGCCCTGGAAAAAGCCGTCAAGGGCATGCTGCCCAAAGGCCCGCTTGGTTACGCGATGATCAAGAAGCTCAAGGTGTACGGCGGTGCAGAGCACCCACACACTGCCCAGCAACCCAAAGTGTTGGAAATCTAAGGAGCCTTGAGATGATTGGTGAATGGAACAACGGCACCGGCCGGCGCAAATCCAGCGTCGCCCGCGTGTTTATCAAAAAAGGCACTGGCAAGATCACGATCAACGACCGGGACATTCAGGTGTTCTTCGGTCGCGAGACATCGATCATGATCTGCCGCCAACCCCTGTTTCTGACCAACCACGTCGAGACGTTTGACATCATGGTCAACGTTCACGGCGGCGGCGAGTCCGGCCAGGCTGGCGCCATCCGCCACGGCATCACCCGTGCGCTGATCGACTATGACGCAAGCCTCAAGCCGGCCCTGAGCCAGGCTGGTTTTGTCACCCGTGATGCACGTGAAGTCGAGCGTAAAAAGGTCGGTTTCCGTTCGGCACGTCGCCGCAAGCAGTTCAGCAAGCGTTAATCCGCTTTCTCTTCTGCCCACAGCAGAAAAAACCGCCGACGCGCGAGCCCGGCGGTTTTTTTGCGTCAGTTTCCCCTGATCCAGCCAGTAGACATGACCGCCTTGTGGTTGATCAAATTACTGTACTATTCCGATCTTCCCCAATGAGGAGCCCTTCATGAGCGCACTTGCAGAGAACATCCAGACCGAAATGCCACCGCCTTTTGTCTTTACTGACAGCGCTGCCGCCAAGGTGGCCGACCTGATCGCCGAAGAAGGCAATCCAGAGCTCAAGCTGCGGGTTTTTGTGCAAGGCGGCGGTTGCTCGGGCTTTCAGTACGGCTTCACGTTTGACGAGATCACCAACGAAGACGACACCACCATGACCAAAAATGGCGTGTCCTTGCTGATCGACGCGATGAGCTACCAGTACCTCGTCGGTGCTGAAATCGACTACAAGGACGACCTCGAAGGCGCCCAGTTCGTCATCAAGAACCCGAACGCGACCAGCACCTGCGGCTGCGGTTCCAGCTTTTCAGCCTGAACTGTCTTGGCTGCAAATTTGCAGCCAACGCAAAAAGGACCCATCAGGGTCCTTTTTGCGTTTCAGCTCACCTGAATCCGGCGGTCAGCCCATGCGAGAGCGGTATGGCGAGGCATCGAGCCAAGGCATATCAGGCTGGTGGGGCGAATGAGCCCGCAATCCCCAGGGCCGTCTCGAAAAGCACGCGCCGCGGTGTATGGAATTCTTGTTGGTGTTCTGCCCTTGGGCATGCTGCCTGCTCCCTGCGTCCCATGGTCTGGCGCGCTCGCTGCTTCGGAGTTCAACTCCTGCGCTGGACAATCAGGGTCAAATCTTTGGGCGATGGCCCGAGCGCCAGGGTCTCATCAAAGGCATCTTTCCGGGGCTGCCTAAAATGCAGGTGGCCTGTTGGGGATATTCGTCGTGAGGCTGATCAACCCTGAGCGAGCACTCCTTCTCGACCTTACCGACTTTCCACTTTGTGCCCTTTGGGGCATTCCTTGACGCTCCTGGATCCCATGCCTGATTTGCAAGCCCCTGTGTCCCTGTTGTCCGCCGCATCTGTTGCCGACGACGAGTTCATGCCGCCTGAAGCGTTTGACGAACTCGACGAGATCCTCAGCGAGATGCGTGCGCGCTACGACGAAACCCCGCAGTGGGAATTCTGCGAAGGTTTCATGGCGGCGCTGATTTGCTGCCGGCGGGTGATCCCTGAGTCAGAATATCTGCCCATGTTGCTCGGGCTGCAGGAGGCGCAGGAGCCGGCAGCGGGCGACGACGAAGCTTCGTTTGCCAGCCAGGCGCAGCAGGAGCGCTTCACCGAACTGTGGCGGGCACGCTGGGCCGAAGTCTCGGCTGCGCTCGATGCGCAATGCAAAACGCTGGAAGACGATGACTGTTACCGACCCGAGCTGATGGATGTGCGCGCCGCGGTGGCCGAGCTGCCGGCTGAGGAGCAGGCTAATTTCAAGGCCGATGAACTACCCGCCTTTGCGCAGGTCTGGGCGCTAGGCTTCATGTTTGCCGTGGAGTGCTGGCCCGAAGAATGGTTACCGCCGCGTGACAAGGACGTCGCCAGATTGCTGGACGACGCGCTCGAGGCGGTGGTTGCCATGACCGAGGATGACACCGGTACCCCGGAAGTCTCGCCGTTCACGGAAGAAGGCCCGCCCAGCACCAGCATCGCGCGGGTCAACGCCCTTGGCGAGGCCATCTGGGCAGTCTACGACCTGCGCGAACTCTGGCGCACCCTGGGCCCGCGCGTGGACACGATCCGCAAGGAAGTTACACCTGGCCGTAACGATGTGTGCTTTTGCGGCAGCGGCAAAAAATACAAGAAGTGCCACGGGCAATGACACCCTGAGCACCAGCCAAGCCGTTTGCAGCGCGCCGGGCTGACCAAGGGGGGACAGGCGCCGACGGTGCTGGGTTTGTGATCAGGGCGCCGGCGCCATAAAAAAATCGCGCAGCGCCGCGGCCGTCATCTCGGGTTGTTCCTCGGGAATGAAGTGGCCGGCCGCCATGGCCCGGCCTGAAACCTCGCTGCTGCACTGCGCGCGCCACAGCGCCAGCGGGTCAAACAGCCGGTGCACCACGCCGCGCTCGCCCCACAGCACCAGCAGCTCGCAGCGAACGCGCAGCCCGCGCTCGCGGCTTTCCCGGTCGTGCTCGAGGTCGATGCCCGCGCTGGCGCGGTAGTCCTCGCAAGCCGTGTGAATCGCTTCGGCCGTGCAAAAGCAG
>CAJAOB010000105.1 GCA_903941205.1 uncultured Burkholderiales bacterium
CGCAAAGCCAATTGGGCGATATCGTGTTCGCGGAAGTTCCGGCGGCAGGCGCAACCTTGAAAAAAGGCGGTGATGCAGCGGTTGTAGAATCAGTGAAGGCCGCATCGGACGTTTACGCGCCGGTCAGCGGCACTGTAATTGAAGGCAATGACGCATTGGAAGGCGACCCTGCCTTGGTCAACAGCGATCCAGAAGGCGAGGGCTGGTTCTTCAAACTGACCTTAAGTGACAGCAACGAGCTCGATAGCCTCATGAATGCCGTTGCGTATCAGGCATTTGTTGACGGACTTTAAGACAATCTGTTCCCCCGCCAGTGCGCCAAGGAGATTGACATGCGTTATTTGCCGCTAAGCCCATCCGACCGACAGGCTATGCTTGGCATCATCGGGGTAAAATCAATTGATGATTTGTTCGTTGATGTGCCTGCCCAAGCGCGGTTGGACGGGCCAATTCGGGGCCTGCCAAACCATGCCAGCGAAATGGCGGTGGAACGGCATTTCTCCACCCTCGCGCGCAAAAACATGACGGCGTCGCAGCATCCGTTCTTTTTGGGTGCAGGCGCGTACAAGCATCATGTGCCGGCGAGTGTTGATCACATCATCCAGCGCGGCGAGTTCCTGACGGCCTACACGCCGTATCAGCCCGAAATCGCGCAGGGCACGCTACAAATGCTGTTCGAATTCCAGACGCAGGTTGCGCGACTGTTCGGCTGCGATGTTGCCAATGCGTCGATGTATGACGGCTCCACGGCGTGCTGGGAAGCGATTGGCATGGCTGGCCGCATTACCAAGCGGACAAAGGCAGTGCTATCGTCGGGGCTGCACCCGCATTATGTCAGCGTCGCCAAGACCATGGCGCAATATACAGGCGACACACTCGATACTGCCTTGCCGCACCTGTCCGCCAAAACCGATAGCGTGCGGTTGCTCGACGCCATTGATGGCGAGACCAGCTGTGTCGTTGTGCAATATCCCGACATATTGGGGCGGATTGAAGACCTGTCCGCTATCGCTGCCAAAGCCCATGAGCATGGCGCGTTGCTGATCGCGGTGGTGACGGAGCCGGTTGCTTTGGGTGCGATTAAGGCACCGGGCGACATGGGCGCGGACATCGTTGTGGGTGAGGGGCAGTCGCTTGGCGTTGGCCTGCAATTTGGTGGACCTTATGTCGGCTTATTCGCGTGTAAGGAAAAATTCGTCCGCCAGATGCCCGGTCGCTTGTGCGGAGAGACTGTGGATGCGCAAGGCAAGCGCGGCTTTGTCCTGACCTTGTCTACGCGCGAGCAGCATATCCGCCGTGAAAAGGCGACATCAAATATCTGCACAAATTCAGGACTTTGTGCGCTGGCCTTTAGTGTACATCTAACCTTGCTGGGCGAAAAAGGGTTGCGCGGATTGGCGCAGTTGAACCATGCGCTCGCGGTGCAGGTGGCGGATCGGCTGACCCAGATTGCTGGTGTCGAATTGGTCAATGATAGCTTCTTCAATGAATTCACGCTCAAGCTGCCCAAGGAGGCGCGGCCAGTGGTGCGCGCGCTTGCAGACCGCGAAATTCTAGGAGGCGTGTCGCTTGGACGGCTCTATCCGGGGACGGATGCACTCTCCATGGGACTCGTTGTGGCCGTTACTGAGGTTGTAACCAGTGAGGATGTGGAAACATTCGCGGTTGCTTTGCAGGAGATTTTGGCATGAACGCAATCAATCAAAGCGGATGGAAGCCTGAAATGGGCAATGCGGACGAAACCACGCCTGCGACCTTCACAGGTAACAAGGCGTTGATGCTTGAAGAAGCATTGATTTTCGAAATTGGCACCGCCGTAACAACGGGTGTTGACCTTGCCAACCCGCCGAAGGTTGCCGCGCGCTTGGGCAATTTGGAGCGGTATCGCGAAATTGGCCTTCCCGGCCTGTCGGAACCTGAAACCGTCCGCCATTATACCCGCCTTAGTCGTCAGAATTATGCGATTGATTTGGGCTTCTTCCCGCTGGGGAGCTGCACGATGAAGCACAATCCGCGGCTGAATGAAAAGGTGGCACGTATGGCAGGCTTTGCCGATGTGCATCCTTTGCAGCCTATCGAGACCGTGCAGGGGGCATTGGCAGTTATCAATGAGTTGGCCATGTGGCTGATCCAGCTCACGGGCATGCAC
>CAJAOB010000106.1 GCA_903941205.1 uncultured Burkholderiales bacterium
CGACTCGTCATAATCTGAGCGTCCTTCCATGGGGGAGTTTGACCGGCCATAGGTGGGGGAAATTGAAGTGGCCATCGGGGGTTGAGCAAGCGGGGAAAATATTCTCGCGCTGGGTCAAAGTGTTTGATGGGCAGCGCAAGTCAAAGCCAACAGATACCGAGCCAATCGCAGAACAGGTTGCCGAGGCCAGCGGGGCAACATCAAATGACTACCGCGCGGAGGCGCTCGAAGTACTCCTGGCGCTACCACCTGCGGGTTTCGAGCGGCTTTCCCAGCGCCTGCTTAGGGAGGCCGGGTTCACCCAGGTGGCAGTCACTGGCCAAACCGGCGACGGTGGGATTGATGGGTACGGCACGCTCCAGATCAATCATCTTGTCAGCTTCAAAGTGCTCTTCCAGTGCAAGCGCTACGCCAACTCAGTCTCGTCGCCGCAGGTGCGTGACTTCCGCGGCGCAATGGCGGGCCGGGCAGACAAGGGCATCATCATCACGACCGGCACGTTCACCGCTGAGGCAAAGCGCGAAGCAACCCGGGATGGTGTGCCACCCATTGAACTCATTGACGGCGACAAGCTTCTCAACATGCTCGAAAGCCTGGAGCTAGGGCTGCGAGCTGTAACAACCTTTGAAGTCGATCATGGGTTCTTTGTCGAGTTCAGCGGGGCATGACCTCTGGCTCAACCGGAGCACCAACGGCAAGCCACCCGGCCCGGTCTGGCAGTACGCGGTTCATTTTCACCAGCCCGGGCCTGGCGTTCTGCCGCCGTCGCCCGATTAGCTCCACCTTAGGTTTCACAAATGCTTCCCACCCTTCTTTCCATCGCGCTTCTCCACTGGCTCGTGCTCATAACCCCGGGTGCGAATGTGCTGCTTGTGTCGCAGCTCGCGGCCAGCAGCCACCGCCGCAGCGCTTTCTTTGCCAGCCTAGGCATTAGCTTCGTGGCGGTCACCTGGGCTTTGCTCGCGATCCTGGGCGTCAACGCGCTGTTCGCAGCGCATCCCACTGTACGGCTGGCGCTGCAAAGCGCTGGCGCCCTGTATCTAAGCTACGTGGCGGTCAGGCTATGGCGCTCGGGTGCATCAGCCCCCGAGCCAACGGCAGTGCACCTCCACGCATGGGCAGCGTTTCGCCTCGGCTTCATCACAAACCTCCTGAATCCCAAGTCCGCTCTGTTCTTCGGCAGTGTGTTCGCCACAGCCCTGCCCGCGGAGCATTCGCCCGGCTTGCTGGCCGCCAGCATCGCGCTGGTCTTCGCCAATGCACTGGCCTGGCATACCTTTCTCGCTCTTGCGTTCTCTCGCCCCGCCGTTCAGTCCGCCTACTCACGCAATCGCCAGCTTCTCAATCGTCTGGCCGGTGCTGTTGTGGGTGCGTTTGGTCTGCGCCTTCTGGCCAATGTGGTGGCTGAAGTTCGGTCAGGCCGTGCGTAGCGCCGCCAGTGCGACCTAACCGCTCGGTCAAGCGGAGCACCAACGGCAGGCCAGCAGGCCCGGGCAGGTGGTATGACGTCCACTTTCACCGTCCGGGGTCTGGCGTCCTGTAGTTGTCACCAGCTCCGCTCAAACGGTAGGCCTCATACGGGAACCTTGTGCGCAAGCTCACGCCCACTAACCATCGCGCCGGCGCGATCCAGCGAGTCCGGGGACGCCTGGTGCGGGAGTCATTCCCTCGGCTACAGATGGCGCTCATCGTGGCTCTTACGGGCGGCTTTGGCCTGCTCGCTTCCTTCGCCATGCTGCAGCTCGGTGTGGAGTCCATGGCCATCCGATATCCGCTCGCATTGTCAGTGGCCTATCTCTTCTTCCTCTTCCTCATTTGGCTTTGGCTGCGAACGAACGCCGAAGACTATCTGCACGCACCTGCTGACACGGACTTGGAGCCACAGTCCGGGTTGTCGGAAAGTGCGGCAGACCACAGGAGTGGCGGCGGGGGCGATTTTGGGGGCGGCGGAGCCACCGGCTCTTTCGACGGACCCGCCACCGCCATCGATGAGGTCACATCGTCGCCACTATCGGCTGTTAGCAATCCCATGGGCTCCGCCGCAGATGCTGACGAGTGGGCGATACCTCTCGTCGCCATGGCGCTGGCCATCGGTATCGCACTTGCATCTGTCTACCTTGTCTACATCGCCCCGGTTCTCTTCGCAGAGGTGTTGGTCGACGGCGCGCTGTCGTACGTCCTTTTCCGCCATCTTCGTGGCCAGGATCCTCCGCATTGGTTGTCCAGTACGCTCCGCCGCACGGCGCTTCCCTTTGCTGTCACGGCCGCCTTCCTCATGGCAGTGGGAGCGGCCATGGCTGCTTATGCGCCTGGCGCCAAGTCCGTCGGTCAGGTCATCAAATACGTCGGCGAGCAACGCGCCGCGAGATGACGCCCAAGCCCTCGCGCGAGCGGCACGCCAACAGCGGGACGGCGGACCGGGCCTGACGGTACGCGCTACATTTTCGCCATCCCGAGCCTGGCGTTCTGCCGCTGTCGCCCGATTAGCTTGAACGCTAACCCGCAGAAAAATTACTGGTTGCCAATACGTTTCGTATATACACTCGACGCATGGAGTTCACTTGGTCAGAAACGAAGCGGGCAGCGAACATCAAAGCCCATGGCCTTGACTTTGTAGATGCGGCAAGCGTTTTTGAGGGCTTGACGTTCACCTTCGAAGATGACCGTTTCTCCTATGGCGAGCAACGTTTCGTTACGCTGGGCTTGCTCGCTGGCGTTACTGTTTCAATGGTACATACGGAGAATGAATATGAAATCCGCGTCATCTCGTTCCGAAAAGCAAGCAAGCGCGAGTCGCAAATCTACTACGATGAAATCAAAAACTGATTGGGTTCGATTGCAGTCCGGCGCTGGTGATGTAAAGCCGACGCTAGAACACCCGGAGACTGACGTAAGGCACATTGTGCGAGGCTTGGTTCGCAAGGGTTTGAAGCCACTGCCGGCTAAGGCATCTATTTCGCTGCGAGTGGATCAAGATGTCCTCGATTGGTTTAAGGCACAAGGAGCTGGCTATCAGACGCGAATCAACACAGTGCTGAGAGCGTTCCGTGACGCGTCTGTTTAACAGGCTGCTCGTGGCCGTCACCCAGCCACAGGTTGCCGATTCGTGGCGCTAGAGTGGAGGCTCGCGCGTCAAAATAACCATTAAGGGTGAGCAGTGGCGCTGCCATCGCCCTTCCCCAGGCCAAGAGGCCAAAGGCTACCAAGTAGAAGAAATCCGGGAGTTGCTTGAGCGAGTCGGAGCAAAACCATGAACACCATGAACCACAAAGGCTATACAGCTCGCATTGAGTTCGACGAGCGCGACAACATCTTTGTTGGCCGCGTTCTGGGTCTGCGCAGCATCATCAGCTTCCACGGCGAAACAGTCGCCGATCTTCGCCATGATTTTGAAGAGGCAATTGAGGACTTCCTTAACGATTGCAAAGAGCAGGGGGTAAAGCCAGAAAAGCCTGCTTCCGGGAAATTAATGCTCCGCGTGCCTCCAGAAATTCATGGCGCAGCTTTGGTAGCCGCACAAGCTTCAGGAAAAAGCCTCAATCAATGGGCGACTGAAGTGCTTCAGTCGGCCGCTCATGCGTAAGCTGTGCTTATCAAGATACAGCATGCAATCCCAATCGCACACCCGCCAACTCTCATAGGAGCCCCATGCCCATCACCAAAGGATTTCGCCAACTGGTCGACGAAGCCATGGCCGAAGTCACCACCCTGAGCGTGGCGCAAGTGCGCGAGCGATTGGGCAGCGCCAACATGCAGATCGTTGACATCCGTGACCCGCGCGAGCTTGAGCGCGGTGGCACCTTGCCCGGCGCGCTGCTGGCGCCGCGCGGGATGCTCGAGTTCTGGGTGGACCCGGCTTCGCCTTATTTCAAGCCGGTGTTTGGCGACGAGAGCCGGGAGTTCGTGCTGTTTTGCGGCGCCGGCTGGCGCAGCGCGCTGGCGGCCAAGGCGCTGCTCGACATGGGCATGACCA
>CAJAOB010000107.1 GCA_903941205.1 uncultured Burkholderiales bacterium
CATGCGTACCCGGTTGGTCATCACGGCACGTATCACGCTGGTCAACCCGTCGATGATGAGAGAGATCACTGGGTTGTGCGATGCGCGTGCCAGCACGATATGGAAATCAAGCTGGCACTGGGCAAAGCCGTCGATGCTGGCCGCTTGTGCCATGCGCACCAGCACGGCGTCCAGGGCATCGAGTTCTTCGGCGCTGGCATCGATGGACGCAGTGACTGCCATTTCCATCCCGATCATCTCCAGCGCCTGCTGAATTTGTTCAAGTGACAGGAAGCCGAGCTTGAGGCTCACTTCAAAATAGAACTGCAGTACTTGTGCGTTCGGCAGTGACAGGTAGGTGCCGCTGCCTTGTCGGCGCGTCAAAAACCCCAGGGTCTCCAGCACCGTCAGGCGCTCTCTGATTGTGGTGCGCTGCACGTCCAGTGTTTCGGACAACTCGCGCTCTGTGGGCAGACGCACACGACCGCTGTCGTCTGCCCTGACACGCATCGCAATTTCAATGATGCGTATCAGGAGGTCGTCAGTGCCTTCACTCATCGCCGGGCCTCAGCACTGATTTTTGTGTGCCAGGGCGTGCATGGAGGATGAAAGTACAGGGTAAAGGCGCGTGAAAATCTCAAAGTGGCTTTGGTAGACGGCTTGCTTTTGTGCGGATGATGGCTTGACCCATTGTGAGGATATTTTCACCGACGGCAGCGCTTCGTCTTTCAGACTTGAAAAGTGGCCACCCGCCACCGCGCCTAGCAAGGCCGCGCCCAATGCGCCCGCATCCTGAAACTCGGTGGTGCCGTACTCTATGTTCAGCACATCGGCCTTGATCTGCGCCCAAAAGCGACTGTGCGATCCGCCACCCACACCGATCATTTGTTGGGGCTGCACCCCCCATTTGGATTCGGCCAGCCCCATGATCTGACGCAAACCAAAAGCCGTGCCCTCGAACACGGCCCGAACCATGTCAGCCCGGGTATGACTCAGGCGCAGGCCAATCCAAGCCGCGCTGGCTTCGGAGTCCCAGATCGGGCTTCTTTCGCCGGCCAGGTAGGGCAAGAAAATCAGCCCGTTGGCACCCGGCAAGGATTCTTGCGCCAGCCGTTCGAGCTCAGCCAGCGATTTGACTTCCGGCCAGATCTTGCTTTGCAGCCAGCCAAAGGACCCGCCTGAAGTAGACATGGCACCGTGCGCCAGCCACCGGCCGGGGTAGACATGGTGCCTGTTCAAAAAGCCTGGTTCGAAGTCGGGCTGGTCCAGACAGAAGGTGATGACGCCCGAGGTGCCCACAGACTCAAAGGTCTGCCCGTTGTGGCGCAGTTGCATGGCAAAAGCCGCGGCGGCCGTGTCGGCCGCACCCAGGGCCACGGCCACACCGGCAGGTATGGCTGTGAGCGAGGAAATTTCAGGCGTCACCACGCCCAGGCGGCTGGAGCCTTCCACGATGGGCGGCAAAAAGGGGCGCGGCACTTGCCAAAGGGCCAGCAGTTCTTCACTCCACGAAGGCTCAGCTTGCTTGACATCCATGAGCCCTGAGTAAGAGGCCTGGGTGGGGTCAATCGCCAGCTCGCCGGTCAGGCGCATGGCGATGTAGCTGTTGAGCATGCAGACGCTGCGGACGTTTTTCCAGGTCTCGGGTTCGTTTTTTTGCACCCACAGCAAGTTGGCCGCCCAGCACGTGGAGGTGCTGGCACGGTTGCCGCTACGGCTTTGAAATCCGGCAGCGTCATCACCCGTGACGGCGCGCACGATTTCGTCCGCTCGGCCGTCCAGGTAAACCATGGCGTGGCGCAGGGGTTGGCGTTGGGCGTCCAGAAAAATGGTGGTGGGGCAGGTGGTGGACAAGCCCACAGACACCACCGTGCCCACCTGGGCTGTGACTTCCTGCAGTGCCTCGAGCAAGAGTTCCCAGTAGCGCTCCAGATCGATTTCGACCCAGAGCGGGTAGGGCGTGATGACGGGTACAAAACGCTGCACTTTCTTGAGCAGCGTGCCTTGGGTGTCGAAGGCGCACACCTTGATGGCACTGGTCCCGGCATCAATGCCCAGAAAGACATCAGTCATTGTGAATCGCCACCTTGATGGCATTACCGCTCGCCGCCGCATCAAACGCCGCCAGTGAATCTGACACGGCGTAACGGTGCGTGATGAGGGATGTCGCGTCAATCTGACCGGTGGACAACATATTCAGTGCCAGTTCATAACCGCTGCGGCTCAAGGCGCTGGCACCGGTGACTGTGATCTCGTTGTAGTGAATCAGGTTGACGTCGATGCTCGACATGTCGCCTTGCGTGAAGCCGGCAAACAGGTTGACGCGCCCGCCCTTGCGAACCAGGTTCAGCGCCTCGTTGGCCAGCGCTGGCACAC
The DNA here is from genome assembly GCA_903941205.1 of uncultured Burkholderiales bacterium. Lineage (GTDB taxonomy): Bacteria > Pseudomonadota > Gammaproteobacteria > Burkholderiales > Burkholderiaceae_C > Polaromonas. Next base: position 2,356 of record CAJAOB010000107.1, read on the forward strand.
CGATGGCCAAAATCACGACATCGGCGCCCAGGCCTTCGGTCTTGCTTTTGACGACGTCGATCAGGTTCTCACGGGTCGGGTCGCAGGCGTAGTTCACGCCGCGCTCCAGCGCCGCCTGGCGCCTGGAGGCGTTGGGCTCGCTGACGATGACCTGGCGCGCGCCTGCTGCCCGTGCCAGAGCCGCATGCATCAGGCCGATGGGACCGGCCCCCAGAATGACGACCGAATCACCCAGGCCCACTTGCGCATTTTTCTGTCCGTTGATGCAGCAGGCCAGGGGCTCGCTGAGTGCGGCGGCTTCAAAACTCATGCCCTCGGGCATTTTGAAAACGTTGCCTGACGCCAGTGCGATGGCGGGAATGCGGATGAACTCCGCAAAAGCGCCGTCGAACTCGTAGCCCATGGCCTGGCGGTTCTGGCAGACGTTTTCAAGTCCCGCCTTGCAGTAAGCGCAGGCCCGGCAGGGCACCACCGGGTCCATGCACACGCGGTCGCCTGTGACAAAGCCGCTCACGCCCTGGCCGGTCTGCACCACCACACCGGCGAACTCATGGCCGATGACGGACGGAAAGCGAATGCCTTTGGTTTTTTTACCCGAGAGAATCCGCAGATCAGTACCGCAGACCGTGGCCGCCCGGATGGCCAGAATGAGTTCGCCAGGACCGGCTTCAGGTGTGGTGATATCGCCCACCTCCAGCACGCTGGGTGCGCGAAGTACAGCCGCTTTCATTGCGCACCTGCAGCGACGTCTGCCTCGTAGACCTTGAGCGATTCCTGCACACTGGCGTTCTTGTGAATCAGGGCATTGAGCGCCTTGATGACGCTGCTGGGGTGCGCGTGCTGCCAGACAAAACGGCCATAGGTA
>CAJAOB010000108.1 GCA_903941205.1 uncultured Burkholderiales bacterium
TGAAACTGCCAGAACTCCATGTCTTCAAGCGGGATGCCGGCGCGTGCCGCCATGCCCAGGCCGTCGCCGGTGTTGATGAAGGCATTGGTCGAGGCCGCAAAAATGCGACCCGCGCCGCCCGTGGCCAGCAGCGTGGTCTTGGCTTCGAAGATGTGCACATCGCCGGTTTCCATTTCGATGGCGGTCACGCCAACCACATCGCCGCTGGCGTCGCGGATCAGGTCCATGGCCAGCCACTCGACGAAGAAGCTGGTTTTTTCCTTGACGTTTTGCTGGTACAGCGTGTGCAGCATCGCGTGGCCGGTACGGTCAGCAGCGGCGCAGGCGCGCTGCACGGCTTTTTCGCCGTAGTTGGCAGTGTGACCTCCAAACGGGCGCTGGTAAATCGTGCCGTCAGGGTTGCGGTCAAAAGGCATGCCCATGTGCTCGAGGTCATAGACGACCTTGGGCGCTTCACGGCACATGAACTCGATCGCGTCCTGGTCGCCGAGCCAGTCGGAGCCCTTGACGGTGTCATAAAAGTGGTAGTGCCAGTTGTCCTCGGACATGTTACCGAGCGAGGCGCCTATGCCGCCTTGCGCAGCGACGGTGTGCGAGCGCGTCGGGAACACTTTGGACAGTACGGCGACATTCAGGCCGGCTCGGGCCAACTGTAGCGAGGCGCGCATGCCGGAGCCGCCGGCACCGACGATGACGACATCAAATTTTCGTTTGGGGATTTTGGCGGTGAGGGTCATGATTTCTTAGAGTCTCCACAAGACTTGGACGGCCCAGCCGGAACACGCCACGAGCCAGACGATGGTAAATACCTGAAGCGAAAGGCGCAGTGCCACGGGCTTGATGTAGTCCATGTAGACGTCGCGCATGCCGACCCAGACGTGCCAGAGCAGGCACAAGATGACAGCAAAGGTCAGCATCTTCATGGGTTGCGAGGCGAAGATGCCCGACCACTTGTCGTAGCCGATCGGCCCCTTGCTGAGTAGCACCTGAGCCAGCACCACGATGGTGAAGATCGCCATGATGACCGCAGTCAGGCGCTGGCTGAGCCAGTCGCGCAAGCCGTAGTGGGCGCCGACCACGATGCGTTTGGAGCCGTAATTCACTGACATGCTGAGTGTTCCTGGAAAGATTAATAGAGGCCGAACAGTTTGGCCGCCAGCACGACGGTCAGGCTCAGGCTGATGGCGAGAACTGCCTTGGCCGAATTTTTGCCAAACTGCAACTCGACCGCTTTGTGACTGACGTCCATCCACAGATGGCGCAGGCCGGCAGTGAAGTGATGCAAATAAGCCCAGATCAGCGCCAGCGCAACCAGCTTCCAGACAAAGCCGGGCAGGCCGAGCATGCCGACGTTGAAGGCGCTGGTGAACCGGGCAAATGAGATTTCCGAAGAAATCGAGGTGTCGAACATCCAGATGATGAAGGGCATGAGCGCAAACATCATGGCGCCGCTGACGCGGTGAAGGATGGAGACCCAGCCTGCTGCAGGCAGGCGATAACTGGGAAGGTCGGTGAAAGCGTTGATGTTGCGGAATTCGGTCCGCTTCTTCGCTAGGGTTGTCGCTGATTCGGACATTCTTGGCTTTCTATGATTTTTGAGTAACCGTTCGGTAACAAGCGCTGCTCAACGAGAAATTCTATTGCAATGCAGCATGTATCTTGGATTCGGCGGCCATTGCGCAGCGAGTTTTTAAGCGGTTTTTTTCTCTTTACGGCCTGATCTTTCGTCCTCATGGCCCAAGCTGACGGTAGCTTTACAGTGTGTCGAGGTTTTCCAACATCCCGGCGGCGTGTTGTCGAATCGCCTGACGCTCATCGGCGGGGATGCGCTGGAGATTTTTGATCATCAGGGCGGTGCGCGGATTACCCGCGAAATCGGCTTCGTGCCGGTCCAGAAAATTCCAGTAAAGCGTGGTCATCGGGCAGGCCAGTGGGCCGTTGCGTGTTTCGGGTTCGTACTTGCAGCCACTGCAGTAGTTGCTCATGCGCTTGATGTAGGCGCCGCTGGCGACGTAGGGTTTGGAGGTGAAACGGCCGCCGTTGGCAAACAAGGCCATGCCGGCCGTGTTGGGCAGTTCCACCCATTCAACCGCGTCCACATACACCGCCAGATACCAGTCGCACAGCGCCTGCGGCCTGATCTGCGCCGTGACGCCGAACATGCCGGTGACCATCAGGCGCTGAATGTGGTGCGAGTAGCCATTGGCCAAGGTCTGGTTGATGCACTGTCGCATGCAGTTCATCTTCGTCTCACCGGTCCAATACCAGGCGGGCAAGGGGTTTTGGTGATCGTAGTGGTTGGCCTCTTTGAGGCCCGGCATGTCCAGAAAATAGACACCGCGGATGAACTCTCGCCAGCCCAGAACCTGGCGGATGAATCCTTCGACGCTGGCCAGCGGCAGCTTGCGTTCCAGGTAGGCCTGCTCAGCGGCTTGGATCACCTCGAGCGGGTGCAGCAGCTTGAGGTTCAGCGAGCTTGACAGCAGCGCATGCCAGCCGAAGTCCAGTCCGGTCCACATGGCGTCTTGGTGGGCGCCGAACAGGGGCAGCCGCTGATCAATGAAATTTTGCAGTGCCCGCAAGGCTTGCTCGCGCGTGACGGGCCAGTTGAAGCGCTCAAGCGAGCCCGGGTGGTCGGCGAATTGATGTTCGACCAGTTCGAGCACTTCTTTGGTGATGCGGTCTTGCTCGAACAGCAGCGGCTTCGGCGGGTCTTTCGGGCCGCTTTTGCCAAAGCCTTTGCGGTTGTCCGCATCGAAGTTCCACTGGCCTCCGGCTGGCTGATCGCCGTCCATGAGTACCTTGTACTGCTGACGCATCTTGCGGTAGAAAAATTCCATGCGCAGGCTGGTCGATTGGCCGGCCCACAGACGAAACTGCGGCAGGCTGCATAAAAAGTGTTTGTCCTCGCGCCACTCCAGCGTGGTGGCGGGTTCGTTGTCAGGTCGGCAGGCGGCCTCGATGCAAGCGCGAACACGCAGGTCGCCGGGCTCAACGCCAACGACACGCTCTGGTTTGAAAGCATCCAGCGCGGCGCGCAAGCCGTCGGCAAGCGACTCGTCACCTTCGACATCAAGCCGGCGGTAATGCACGCGCAGGCCGCGCTGTCGCAACTCCTCGGCAAAGTGCCGCATGGCCGAGAGAAACAAGGCGGTGCGCGCCTTGTGCGACCAGACATGTCTGGATTCCTCGAAGGCCTCGACCATCAGCACCACGTCCAGCGCTGGGTCCAAGCCCTCCAAAACGGATGAATCCTGGTCAAGCTGGTCGCCCAGGATCACTCGGAGGTGGCGGCAGGGCGGGTTCATGGCGTCGATTTCGCGGGGCGTGAAACGCCGCTTTTTTGGCTGCGGCAGGTGTCAGAGCAATACTTCACGTCGTCCCAGTTTTTGGCCCAGCTCTTGCGCCAGGTCATGTCGCGCCCGCAGACTGCACAGGGTTTGCTGGGCAGGGACGCCTTGTTGCCTTTGAAGCCTTTTGCGGTGGTCACGTCAACTCAGGGTGTTGTGATAGTGGTGCGTGTCAGTGCGGTAAAGGCCCCGCCTCAACTCCATCGGCAGGTCCTGGTAGGTGTAGGCGATGCGCTCCACGCTGAGCAAGGGCTCGCCGGGCTTGACGTCAAGCAGCGCGGCCGCTTCTTCACTTGCCGCCAGGGCACGTATCTTTTCTTCGGCGCGCACCATGCGCACGCCAAATTCGGTTTCAAAGAGCGCGTACATCGGCCCGCGGTAAGCATCCAGCCGCTCAGCGGTCAGGCCCTTGAAGGGTGCAGCAGGCAGCCAAAGGTCTTCCAGGATGGTGGGAACGTTCTGAAACGTCAGAACCCGGCGCACCTGCAAGACGGTGTCGCCGCTACGCAGTCCCAGCGCGCGGGCGATCTCTGCGGGCGCGCGCTGGCGTTTGCAGTCAACGATGCGGCGCTCTGCCGGACCTTCGCTGGCGCCGCTGCCGCTGTCGGGCAGCAGCCGCAAAAACCGGTATTGCACCTGGTGCTCGGCATGGGTCGCGACGAACGTGCCCTTACCCTGCCGTCGCACCACCAGGTTTTCGGCCGCCAGCTCGTCGATGGCCTTTCGCACCGTGCCCTGGCTCACGCGAAAGCGCGCCGCAAGTTCCATCTCGCTCGGAATCGACTCGCCCGGCTTCCATTCGCCCTCTTGCAGGCTTTGCAGTATCAGCACCTTGATTTGCTGGTAGAGCGGGCTGAAGGCCGGCGTTCCGCCCGGTGCGTCGCCGGCGTCCGCGGCGGGCGGCAGAGGATCGGTCGTGGAGTTGGAAGAAATAGCCATGAGCGGGTTCAAAGAAGAGTAGTGAATGTTATCTTATATAAGACATAAGACAAATTGACCGGCACGGGTTTTCCCGCTTAAAATCGTGGGCTGTCCGAGCTGCGCCAGCGTCCTGGAGCGTCCTGCAAGAGGCGTTTGGAGCTTGGTCAAAGGTGGCGCTGGCGCTATTTGGCGTCCTTTTCATCCCTGTTCAATCAATTTCCTGGAGTTTCGTCATGAGCAAAAAACCCGTCCGTGTTGCCGTCACAGGTGCCGCCGGTCAAATCGGTTACGCCCTGTTGTTCCGCATCGCCTCGGGCGAAATGCTGGGCAAGGACCAGCCGGTCATTTTGCAATTGCTCGAAGTGCCAGCCGAAGGCCCGCAAAAAGCGCTCAAGGGCGTGATGATGGAACTTGAAGACTGCGCCTTTCCGCTGCTGGCCGGCATGGAGGCCCATGGTGATCCGATGACCGCCTTCAAGGACAGCGACTACGCCTTGCTGGTCGGTTCGATGCCGCGCAAGGCCGGCATGGAGCGGGCCGAATTGCTGGCCATCAATGGCCAGATCTTCACGGCGCAGGGTAAGGCCTTGAACGCTGTCGCCAGCCGCAATGTCAAGGTGCTGGTGGTCGGCAACCCGGCCAACACCAATGCTTACATCGCCATGAAGAGCGCGCCGGACCTGCCGCGCAAGAACTTCACCGCCATGCTGCGGCTTGACCACAATCGTGCCCTGAGCCAGATTGCCGCCAAGACGGGCACCAAGGTCGCAGACATTGAAAAGCTCACCGTCTGGGGAAATCACTCCCCGACCATGTATGCAGACTACCGCTTTGCCACTGTCGGCGGCAAGAAGGTCAAGGATCTCATCAACGACCAAGAATGGAATGCCAATGTGTTCTTGCCCACGGTCGGCAAGCGGGGTGCAGCCATCATCGAGGCGCGTGGCCTGTCGTCGGCCGCCTCGGCTGCCAACGCCGCCATCGACCACATGCGCGACTGGGCGCTGGGCAGCAACGGGAAATGGGTCACGATGGGCATTCCTTCGGATGGTCAATATGGCATTCCCAAAGACACCATGTTTGGTTTCCCTGTGACCACCGAGGGCGGTGAATACAAGCTGGTCGAAGGTCTGGGAATTGACGCTTTCAGCCAGGAGTGCATCAACAAGACGCTCAAGGAACTGCAAGACGAGCAAGCCGGCGTCGCCCACCTTCTTTAAGGCCTGCGAGCCGTCTCCTTCGGCTTCGCCGCACTACATGCAACACCCGCGCGACGTTCTCCTGGGCGCTCAGGCCGCCGCCGGCTTGTTGCCGGTCTGCGACCATTACAGCGGCGTCGAGCCGCGCATGCGCAAAAGCCTGCAATTGCAGGCCGAGATGACCGAGGAGTTTGGCGCCTGCGTCTTTGACGTGACGCTGGACTGCGAGGACGGCGCGCCGGTGGGCGGGGAGGCAGATCACGCGGAGCTGGTGGTTTCCCTTCTCCTGGGCGCCGCTTCAGGTGCCCGAGTGGCTGCCCGCGTGCATGCGCTGGATCATCCGGCGTTTGAGGCTGACATCGCCACCATCGTCGGGCGGGCTGGTCATCGGCTGAGTCATCTGATGATTCCGAAGGTCGAGTCGGTGGCTGACCTTCTGAAGGTTGAAAGAGCGCTGGCTGAGCTGGGAGGGGCGGCGGCCACGCTCCCTTTGCATGTGCTGGTCGAGTCACCGCGTGCCGTCCACAACGCCTTCGATTTGGCTGCTCACCCGCGGGTTCAATCCATCAGCTTCGGCTTGATGGATTTCGTCTCCAGCCACAACGGCGCGATTCCCTCCAGTGCCATGGGCAGCATCGGGCAGTTCAGCCATCCGCTGGTCTTGCGCGCCAAGCTTGAGATTGCGTCGGCCTGCCATGCCCACGGCAAGGTGCCTTCGCATTGCGTGGTGACCGAATTCAGTGACTTCGCAGCCATGCAGCAGGCGGCGCATCGCGCCAGCGGCGAGTTGGGCTACACCCGCATGTGGAGCATTCACCCGAATCAGATCAGGCCCATCCTCGCGGCTTTTGCGCCGCAGCAGGCTGAAATCGAATTTGCTGCCGAACTGATCGCTGCCGCCGACCAGGCGAAATGGGCCCCCATCAGTTTTCAGGGAAAGCTCCATGACCGCGCGAGTTACCGTTTTTACTGGCAGTTACTCGAGCGCGCGCACCAGACGTGCGCCACCTTGCCGCAGGCGGCGCAGGGGTATATCCTGAAACACACAAGTGTTCCGCAGGTATAGGCTGGGCGCATGAAAAATTCGCACATTTCGTTGAAATCGCTCCTCAAACCTTGCCTGCTCTTGTTGGCGATTTACGGAGCGCTGACTTCGAGCCTTGGTCACGCGCAGATGGCGGAACGTGCGCCAGGCGCCAAGCCGGCCCTTTCGTCCGTCCCGCCCACGTCATCCAAGTCGTCCAGCCGGGCAACCGTTCAGCCAGGCGCCAGCCGGGTAGAGATCAGGAGCACCGCCAGTCAGATGGCCGCAGGCATCGCTGCGGCTGAAGCGGCTTTGGGTCCGGCGGCGCTGGCGATTGCCGAGCAGGTGCATACCGGCGTATTGCCTTGCGAACTGGGTGCCTTCGTGACGGTTGCCAGCGACCCCCGGGCGCCGGGCTATTTCAATATGCATGGCCGGAATTTTCGTTACCGAATGGTCCCTGTGGTCACGAGCACCGGCGCCGTTCGGCTAGAGGATCACAAGGCTGGCGCGGTCTGGCTGCAGTTAGCCAACAAATCGATGCTCATGAATCAGAAAGCGGGCAAGCGGGTTGCTGACGAATGCAAGAGCCCGGCCCAGTTGACTGTGGCCCAGGCTATGAAAGAACAGGCTCCACCCGGATTGCTTGACCCGCCGACGAACCCTGCTACTGCGGTGGCAGCCGGGGACACCCCGCGATGACCTCGGCGGATTGCTCCCGGCAGGGGCCGAAATTTTGGGGTCAGTTGGCCGAAGGCCGGTATTGCGGTTCTGGGTTCGACCTCTTCAGATTTTCCATATTGAGTTCCTTTTTTGTACGACAGGAGAAAAAAAGTGTCTGATTTCTTGCCAAGTTACCGTGCCCATGTTGCCGAGCGTTCCGCCCAGGGCATTCCTCCTTTGCCCTTGTCGGCGAAGCAAACCGGCGAGGTGATCGAGTTGCTGAAGAACCCGCCTTCGGGCGAGGAAAAAGCGCTTGTCGAGCTGATCACCCACCGAGTGCCGGCTGGGGTGGACGATGCTGCCAAGGTCAAGGCCAGCTACCTGGCTGCCTTGGCGCACGGCTCTGAAAAATGCGCGCTGATTTCGCGCGTGCAAGCCACGCAATTGCTGGGCACCATGCTGGGCGGCTACAACATCAGCCCGATGATCGACCTGCTAGACGATGCTGACGCGGCCGTCGCGCAGCAAGCCGCCACGGGCTTGAAATCGACGCTACTGATGTTCGACCAGTTCCATGATGTTCAGGAAAAAGCCGAGAAGGGCAATGCCTACGCCAAGGCCGTGCTGCAAAGCTGGGCAGATGCCGAGTGGTTCACCAGCCGTCCTGAAGTGGCCAAATCCATTCAGCTGACGGTTTTCAAATGCGCTGGCGAGATCAATACGGACGATCTGTCACCCGCGCCCGACGCATGGAGTCGTCCCGACATTCCGCTGCACGCGCTGGCCATGCACAAGAATGCCCGCCCAGGTATTACCCCTGAAGAGGACGGCAAACGTGGCCCGGTCAAGTTCATCGAAGAACTCAAAGCCAAGGGCAATCTGGTGGCTTATGTCGGTGACGTGGTCGGCACCGGCTCATCACGCAAATCCGCCACCAACTCGGTGTTGTGGTGGACTGGTGAAGACATCCCCTTTGTGCCGAACAAGCGCTTCGGTGGCGTCTGCCTGGGTGGCAAGATCGCACCGATCTTCTACAACACCATGGAAGATTCAGGCGCCTTGCCGATTGAACTCGACGTCAGCCAAATGGTCATGGGCGACGTGATCGAACTGCGTCCCTACGAAGGCAAGGCCCTCAAAGACGGCAAGGTGATTGCCGAGTTCGCGATCAAGAGTGACGTGCTGTTTGACGAAGTGCGGGCTGGCGGGCGCATTCCGCTGATCGTTGGCCGCGGCCTGACCGCCAAGGCCCGCGCCGCGCTTGGTTTGCCTGCGTCGACCGTGTTTCGCCTGCCACAGCCGCCCGTTGACAGCGGACGCGGCTACACGCTGGCACAAAAAATGGTTGGCCGCGCAGTCGGCATGCCCGAAGGCAAGGGCGTGCGCCCCGGCACGTATTGCGAACCGAAGATGACATCGGTCGGCACGCAAGACACTACCGGACCCATGACGCGAGACGAACTCAAGGACTTGGCTTGCCTTGGCTTTAGCTCAGACTTGGTGATGCAGTCGTTTTGCCACACGGCCGCTTATCCCAAGCCGGTCGACGTGAAGATGCACCACGAGTTGCCCGAGTTCATCACCACGCGCGGCGGTATCTCGCTGCGCCCCGGCGACGGCATCATCCACAGCTGGCTCAACCGCATGCTCTTGCCTGACACCGTAGGCACGGGCGGCGACAGCCACACGCGTTTCCCGATCGGCATCAGCTTTCCGGCCGGCTCGGGTTTGGTGGCGTTTGGCGCTGCCACCGGCGTCATGCCGCTGGACATGCCCGAGAGCGTGCTGGTGCGCTTCAAAGGAAAGATGCAGCCCGGCGTCACGCTGCGCGACCTGGTCAACGCCATCCCCTTGTATGCCATCAAGGCCGGTTTGCTGACTGTCGCCAAGCAGGGCAAGGTCAACGTGTTTTCCGGGCGCATTCTGGAGATCGAGGGCTTGCCAGACCTCAAGGTCGAACAGGCGTTCGAGCTGAGCGATGCCTCCGCCGAGCGCAGCGCTGGTGGTTGCACGGTTCACCTGAACAAGGAGCCGATCATCGAGTACATCAACAGCAACATCACCATGCTCAAGTGGATGATCGCCACTGGTTACTCGGACGTGCGCACCATCAAGCGCCGCATCGCCGCCATGCAAGCCTGGCTGGCCGACCCCCAATTGCTCAAGGCCGATGCCGACGCCGAGTATGCAGCCGTGATCGAAATCGATCTGGCCGACATCCACGAGCCGATCGTTGCTTGCCCTAACGATCCTGACGACGTGAAGACCCTGTCGGATGTGGCTGGCGCCAAGATCGATGAAGTGTTCATCGGCAGTTGCATGACCAATATCGGCCATTTCCGCGCGGCTTCCAAACTGCTCGAAAACAAGCGCGACATCCCCGTGAAGCTCTGGATGGCACCACCGACCAAGATGGACGCCAAGCAGCTGAGCGAAGAAGGCCACTACGGTGTGCTCGGCTCGGCCGGCGCCCGCATGGAAATGCCGGGCTGCAGCCTTTGCATGGGTAACCAGGCTCAGGTCAAGGAGGGCGCGACGGTCTTCTCTACCTCCACGCGCAATTTCCCAAACCGACTGGGCAAAAACACCTTTGTCTACCTTGGCTCAGCGGAACTCGCCGCCATCTGCTCCAAGCTCGGTCGCATCCCGACCAAAGCCGAGTACATGGCGGATATGGGGGTACTCACCGCGGCCAGCGGCGCGGTTTACCAGTATCTGAACTTTGACAAGGTCAAGGATTACACGGATCTGGCTGACTCCGCAGCCTGACCCTTCAAGCGTTCAGGCCCGCTTTGCGGCAGTCCGCACCTACGCCCTCGTCGAAAGACGAGGGCTTTTTTACGACTCAAAAAAAGTCGGGCTCGGCTCAAGCTGGCCAGCGCAAATTCGCGAGTTGGCATGGCATCAGGCGGCTTGACTGCTTGATCGCCCGAGGGCGACCTTCTCCAGCCGCTCTCGGGCTTGGCGAAGCCCGCGTCCGAAGCAACCTGGTTTCTGCGACTTTCTGCCCGGTGTGGCAAACCGGCGAACTATCCCATAGCGAGTTGATATTGGCCGGGGCAAATTCAGCATTGGACGGGGAGTGACTGTGCTTTTATGCTCGGGCATTTGCGCTCAGTTTGAGCCCGACAGATTACTTTTCGTCAATCGATCCCGGAGAAAAGCCTTGAATATTAGATTTGCGCTTGCGCGATGGCGTTTGCTTGCGGTGGTTGGCTCTCTCGCCTTTTCAGCCTTAGCGAATGATTACCCGAGCAAACCGATTCGCCTGATTGTTCCGGCCGCCCCCGGCGGAGGGGCTGACTTTCTGGCGCGCATCGTGGGCGTGAAACTCGGCGAGGCCATGGGGCAGTCGGTGGTCATCGACAACCGTGCGGGTGCATCTGGCACCATCGCTGCCGATTCGACTGCCAAGTCTGCCGGCGATGGTCACACCGTGTTGATGGGGCAATCCACCAGCATCGTGATCGCGCCGCAGCTTTATCAAAAACTGAGCTATGACACTTTGCGCGACCTCCGGCCAGTGACGCTGGTTGCCGAAGTTCCCAACGTGATGGTCGTTCATCCCAGCGTTCCGGCCAATTCGGTCAGGGAACTGATTGCCTTGGCTAAGGCCAAGCCCGATTTTTTGAACTACGGCTCTTCAGGTAACGGCGCGCCCAGCCACCTCGCGGGAGAGATGTTCAAAACGGCCACCGGGACGCGTCTGGTCCATGTGCCTTACAAAGGGGCCGGCCCGGCGGTCAACGCCTTGATTGCCGGCGAAATACAGGTCATGTTTGCACCCATCGTCGCAGTGCTCCCGCAAGTCAAGGCCGGGCGTTTGCGCGCTCTGGGCCTCACGTCGGCGGCCCGCTCTGCGGCAGTGCCTGATTTGCCGACGCTGGCGGAGTCTGGTCTGACGGGCTATGAAATTAGCTCGTGGTTTGGCCTCTTTGTCCCTGCGAGCACGCCAGCCGCAGTGGTGGACAAGCTGCATCGCGAAACAGTGCGGGTGTTGAAGTTGCCCGATGTGATCGAGCGTTTTGCCAAAGAAGGCGCAGAACCTGTGGGCAGCGCGCCCGCCGATTTCAACAACTATGTTCGCCAGGAGTTCGTGAAGTACGCCAAGGTCATCAAGGACAACGGCATCAAGGCTGATTGAGCGCCAGAGCTTAAACGGCCCCATTTTTTGAAAGCATTAGATGAGTACCCCTGAATTGACGAGTTTGAAGAACCGCGCCCGGCAAACCATGGCGCACAACATGACGCTGGTGTCGCATCATGAGCTTGATGGTTTTGGTGGCATGGGCGAGGGTATTGGCATGCAGCAAACCGACGATGGCCGCCGCATACTCTGGATGGCGCACGAGTCCGCGCCAAAAAATTTCACCGGCGTCGACGTCACCGACCCCAAGAATCCCCGCGTGATCGTGCAGACCGAACTTGAGCACATGAAAGTGCGCTCGAACTCTCTCGACGTGGTGGGCAACCTCATGGTGGTGGCCAATCAAACCAAGGAAGTCAACATGAAGCCGGCAGGCTTCAATATTTACGATATTTCGGTTCCCGAGCAGCCCAGGCTGATTTCTCATTTCGATTGTTCAGGCCCGTATTCGCGGGGCGTTCATGCGGTCTGGTTTGTTGATGGCAAGACCGTTCACATGGCGGCTGGCGCGCCAGACTTTCAGCCGCACAACCCCAAAGACGACCAGATTTACCGAATCGTCGACATCTCCAACCCCTCCAGGCCCGTGGAGACCGGTCGCTGGTGGTACCCCGGCACGCGCGTCGGCGACACGGCGCCGCCACCGCAGCGCCTGCCCGAGCAATTCGACACCGGCTTTCGTGCCCACAACACCAACGTGTTCCCCCAGCGACCTGATCGCGCTTATGTCGGTTACATCGACGGTGGCGCGATTGTGCTGGACATATCCACGCCGTCCGATATCAAGATGGTTTCTCACTGGAACCATTCGCCGCCCTTCAACGGTTTTACGCACACGGTGCTGCCCTTGTTTGACCGCGGGCTCTGGGTGGTCAGTGACGAATGCGTTCAGGACGACGGCAAGGACTGGCCCAAGCTCGTGTGGATGGTGGACGCGCGCTCGGATGCCTACCCGGTTCCGATCTCGACCGTCCCTGCGCCGCCGTATGACGCTTTCGCCAAACGCGGTGGCCGTTTTGGCGCGCACAACCTGCACGAGAACCTGCCGCTGCCGGTCTCCTTCAAGTCAGATACCCTGACGATTGGCACGTTTTTCAATGCGGGTGTGCGTGTCTATGACACGAGCAACCCGTACCAGGTCGAGGAAGTCGCTTACTTCGTGCCCGGCACGCCGCGTCTTGCCCCTGCGGGCGCCATCCAGCTCAATGATGTTTTTGTCGACGACCGCCGGTTGGTGTACACGGTGGACCGATTTGGCGGTGGTCTCTATATTCTTGAAATGAATCTCTGAATGCGCTTGCTGCGTCCATGAAGCGCGATCCTCTGGCGGGAAAAATCCCTGTCACGCTCATCACCGGATTTCTGGGGAGCGGAAAGACCACCCTAATCAGTCGACTGTTGCGGCACCCGGCGATGGACCGGGTGGCGGTGGTCATTAACGAGATTGGCGAGATCGGCATCGACAACGACCTGGTCAAGATGTCGTCCGAAAACGTCAGTCTGCTGGCCAACGGCTGCCTGTGCTGCTCAGTGCGCACCGATCTCCAGGAAACGCTCAGGGAACTGTTTGGCGAACGGCGCGCCGGCCAGATTGCCGACTTCGACCGGGTCATGATCGAGACCACTGGCCTTGCCGACCCGGCACCGGTGATCCAGACCCTGGCCAGCGACACCATGCTCGGAGCCAACTACCGGCTCGACGGCGTTGTGACCCTGGTGGACGCGGCCAATGCGCTCACGCAGTTGGCAGAAAACCCGGAGTCCGAGCAGCAGATTGCCCTGGCGGACCGCATCTTCGTCACCAAATGTGATCTGGTCACCGAAGACGGTATTTCCGAGGTCCTGGCTTCCATTGTCGCGATCAACCCGCGGGCCGACATCAGGCGTTGCAGTATGGGTGAGCTACACCCAAGCGACCTGATCGGCATCGGACTGAACAGCGCGCGTGCCGGCGATGACACCTTGCACTTTTTGGGAGAACTCAAGGCGCAGTCTGATGGGGCAGCCTCGGGCGGGGGGACTTATCTGGGCGAGCGCTTGCCGGCCCGACATGACCCGGGCGTGAAGACCTTGTCCTTGCGTTTCGAGGAGACTTTCACCTGGGCCTCATTTTCCGCGGCCATGGAACTCGTGATTTCCCTGCGCGGCAAGGATTTGCTGCGGGTCAAGGGTATCGTGAGTGTGGAGGGTAAACCTGTGGTCGTGCAGGGCGTTGGGCATGTGTTTCACCCGCCCTTGCCGCTGGACCGCTGGCCCAGCGAAGACAGGGGCTCTAGATTGGTATTCATCACCCGCCACATCGAAGCCAGCACTTTGCATGCTCTTTTTCATGCTGTGGGCTTGATGCAGTCTTGAGCCGGGTTCGCAAGTTCAGGCTCAGCATCCCCAAGTTTTATTTCGGCCGCCGTTCACGCAGTTTTTTTGGTGACAATAGGGTCCCAAGCCTGGGTGGTGAAATCGGTATACACAGCGGACTTAAAATCCGCCGCTTCGTTCATAGCGGGCGTACGGGTTCGACCCCCGTCTCAGGCACCAGCTTCCATGCGCCTTCCGAGACTTTTCTTTCAAATGGCTCACTACTTGGTTGCATGATCTTCACTTTAAGAAAATAAAAAGCTCACATTGCGTGATCTTTTTATTTTGGTGATGAAAATGAATTTCAACTTGCTTTCA
>CAJAOB010000109.1 GCA_903941205.1 uncultured Burkholderiales bacterium
GCGCCTGCTGGCCCAGGACTACGAGCGCATGGCCAAGGTGGTCAAAGCCTCTGGCGCGAAGGTCGAATAAGAAACCGTCCCGCGCTCGCCCTCGGGCCCAAGGCCTTTCGCCATCCGTGGCGGGAGGTTTTTTTTCGCGAGCTGAGGCGCTTCAGGCTGCTGGCTTGGCCTGTGAGCCATCACGCCGCAGCGCAACTGGCAGGCAAGTTCTCAGAGGCCAGCAGCTGCCGCGACAGCCAGTCGTCTATCAGGGCCGGATCGTTGACGGTCTTGAGCGCCTGGTAGGCGGTTTCAGCCTCGGGGAACCGCCGGCGCAAAAAGTTCAGCCATTGCTTCAGGCGCCCAGCTCGCGAGCGCGCATCAAGGCGCGAGCAGACCAGTGCCCAGAACGCGGCAATGTGCGGCAGCATCACGGACCATGGCAGTGGCGCGGCTGGCCCGGCGCTGCGACTGCGCTGAATCGCCCAGCCCAGCCCGGGGTCCGCCACCGCGCCGCGGCCAATCATCAACATGTCGCAACCGCTGACCTCACGGCAACGCTCGGCGTCGGCCAGCGTCCATATTTCCCCATTGGCCACCACGGGCAGCGCCACCCGCTGGCGAATGTCTGCGATGCGATCCCAGTAGGCGGGCGGGCGGTAGCCGTCTGCCTTGGTGCGGGCATGCACCACCAGCTCGCTGGCGCCCGCTTCGTCAATGGCCAGCGCGCAATCTTCTGCCAGCGCATCGTCGTGAAAGCCCAGACGCATTTTGGCCGACACCGGCACCTCTACAGGCACCGCGCGGCGCACCGCGGCCACGATGCGGCCAACGCATTCGGGGTCTTGCAGCAAGGCGGCACCGCCGCCGTGGCGGTTGACGATCTTGGCCGGGCAACCGAAATTGAGGTCAATGCCGGCCGAGCCCATCTCGGCAAGGCGCGCGGCGTTTTCGGCCATGCAAACTGGATCGGAGCCCAGCAGCTGCGCCCGCACCGGCACGCCCGCCGGCGTGCAACTGCCGTCCAGCAGTTCGGGAACGATGCGAATGAACACGCGCTCAGGCAACAACTGGTCGGTGATCCGGATGAACTCGGAGACGCAGCGGTCAATGCCGCCGACCCGCGTGAGGATGTCGCGCAGCACAAAGTCGAGCAAGCCCTCCATGGGCGCGAGCAGCACTGTCATGACCCAGGCCTCATGAAGCCGCGTTCAAGCCGCAGTCTGCTCAGCCGTCTTGCCGCGCAGACGCTTCCACAAAGACCATGACAGAAGGGCCACCGCGCCCGCGATCAGACCGACCGCGGCGTCAAGCAGCAGCGGCGCAAGAGCCGCCAACAGGCCGCCGCCCATGGCACCCGCCAGCGCAGCCACCTGCTCGATACCCTGGCCGAGCGCCCCAATGCCGTGCGTCAAAATGCCGCCGCCGACCAAAAACATGGCGGCCGTTCCAGCGACCGACAACCCCTTCATGAGCCAGGGCGCCGCACGCAAAATGCCTCGCCCCACGGCCCGCTGCGAGCTGCGCCAAAGGCCCGTGCCCTTGACCCGGTCGAGGTAAAGCCCGGCATCGTCGAGCTTGACGATGCCCGCGACCAGGCCGTAAACACCCACCGTCATGACAGCGGCAATGCCCGCAAGCACGGTGACTTGGGTCACAAACCCACTGCTTTGAACCGTGCCCAGCGTGATGGCGATGATTTCGGCCGACAAGATGAAGTCTGTGCGAATCGCGCCCTTGATGCGCTCGCTTTCCAGCGCCAGCAAGTCCACTGCCGGGTCGTGCAAGGCGGCAAGCAGGCGGGCATGTTCGGCCTGCCGCTCCTGTGGACTGCGCAAAAACTTGTGGGCCAGCTTTTCAAAACCTTCAAAGCACAGGAACAAGCCGCCCGCCATGAGCAGCGGCGTGACCGCCCAGGGTGTCAGCGCACTGATGGCCAGCGCGGCTGGAACCAATATCGCCTTGTTGCGCGCGGAGCCTTTGAAAACACGCCAGACAACGGGCAACTCGCGATCAGCACTGAGCCCCGACACCTGCTGGGCATTGAGCGCAAGATCATCCCCCAGAACGCCGGCGGTCTTCTTGGCCGCCACCTTGGACAGCACCGCCACATCGTCCAGAACGGTCGCGATGTCATCAATCAGCGCAAGCAGGCTACTGGCCATGAGGCTCCCAAGTTTGAAGGAAACAGATGGCCTGATTGTGACAGCGGCCTTCGCTGTCGAACCAGCCTGACAGTCAGACGGCGACTGACCGCACGAGCGCCTCGGCCGCAAGGCTCAGACTGGGCGCTGCGCCCTGCAAAGTCAACCCGAACCCCGGAGTCCGCCATGAACCCCTTTCTCAAAAGATCGTTGCACGCACGCCCCGATCCAAGGAAGCTACGCGCCCACGTGCCGCGCCCCCTGGAGCACGACAATCCTGAAGAATCGTCGCGCAAGATCTATGTGCCAGAGGAAAGCCCGGACGATGACACGGATGTCGAGAAACATCCGGACTTGGATCCGGCCGAGGTGGTGCCGGACCAGGAGCGCGTGACTGAACAAGACGAGCCCATCTAAAGCCCTGGCGCAAAGCCCGCCACCTCATACCAGCGCCGCCGCAAGTTTCAGCGCGTACGGAGGCATTTCCGGTTTAACCCAGCGGGCGCTTCAGGCGGATTTCTTCCACGCGGGCCGTGCCAACGGGCACGGTCTTGAGCGTGGTCATCTCGCGCTTGAAGCCGGCGTGCTCGAAAAAGCGCATGGCGCGCTCGTTGCGCACCGGCACCCAGACGCTGACGTTGGTGCAGCCTTCTTCCTTGAGGCCGTCATTGGCCGCGTCCCAGAGCGCCACGCCCGCGCCCTGGCCGCATTCGGCCGGCAAGACGTAGAGCGCCCAGATCTCGCCCATGGTCGACGGTGTGCCTTTGTCGCGCGAGCGGTCAAAGCCGACAAAACCGACGATCTCGTCGCCCTTCATCGCGACTTGCACTTGCGGCTCGCTGTATTCAATGGCTTCGCGCCAGTAAGCCTGGCGTTTTTCGACCGAGGGGGCACTGAGCTGGTCGTCGGGCAACAGGTCTTTGTAGGCGGCTTGGGCCGCTGCGACGTGGATCTGGGCGATGGCTTTGGCATCGCGAATGGTGGCGGGTCGGACTTGGAAGCTGGACATTAAGGTTTCGGGTTGGAACCTGACAGCTCAAGGGCTGCAGGATTTCTTGAAAGAGCGGAATTGTCGCCGCAATTTTCGCCTGATTGCGCCCATCCGCTGCCTGGCCCTAGCCGGGTTAAATTCGAGCCCCTTGCTTTTGCCAAACTTTGCGCCATGACTTGCCCGACAGCACCGACCGTTTTTGAAGTCCGGCTGGCCACCCCGCTTGCGGCCCGACGCAGCACTGAATTTACCTTTAAACCCGACTCTGAATCCGCCGGCCAGCCCACGACTTTTGCCGCCGCCGCGGATCAGCCAGTGCTGCTGGCGGCGCTGGCCTCGGGGCATGCGCTGCCCAGTTCCTGCCGCAACGGCACTTGCCGCGCCTGCATTTGCCGCTTACACAGTGGCAGCGTGCATTACAAGATCGAGTGGCCCGGCCTGAGCGCCGAGGAAAAAGCCGAAGGTCTTTTTCTGCCTTGCGTGGCTTACCCGCTGTCAGACCTGCTGATCAGCCCTGGCGAGTCAGGCGGCTGACAGTGCCGCGTTCAATAATGAATGGGCAAGGCTGCACTGACCAATTCAACAACTCAGTCAGCATTTGGACACCTGCCCGACTCAAACCCGTGCCCCAGACCGCGTTGGGGTACCTTTCAAGCTCTTCGCAAGCTTCAACCCCGCATGCCTTTCTCCAAGCCTTCTGCTCTCTTTCTGCGCCGCCTAGCCCAGCGCATCCAGCCAGCGGCCCTGGCCCGCGCACTGGTAGCTGGCGCACTGAGCGTTTTGGGCATGGCCCCGGCGTGGTCCGCGGCGCCGGTGTTTGAAGACAGCATTGCCCAGCGAACCCTCGCTTGCAGCGCCTGCCACGGCCCGCAAGGCCGCGCCGCCCCTGACGGCTACTACCCGCGGCTGGCCGGCAAACCCGCCGCCTACCTCTACAACCAGTTGCTGAATTTTCGCGAAGGCCGCCGGCATTACGGCCTCATGACGCAAATGGTCGAGCCACTCACCGACGCCTATCTGCTTGAAATTGCGCAGTATTTTTCAGCACTCAAGGTGCCCTACCCGGCGCCCCAGACCGGCACCGCCTCGGCGGCGCTGCTGGCGCAGGGCCGGCAGCTGGTGATGCAGGGCGACAGCGCCCGGCAGGTACCCGCTTGCGTGCAATGCCACGGCGAGCGCATGACCGGCGTGCTGCCGCAAGTGCCCGGCCTCTTGGGCCTGCCGCACGACTACCTCAATGCCCAGCTCGGCGCGTGGAAAGCCGGCAAGCGCCGCGCCCATGCGCCGGACTGCATGGCCCAGGTGGTCGAGCGCTTGAGCCTGGACGACATCAACGCGGTGGCCAGCTGGCTGGCGGCGCAAGCCGTTCCCGCCGGCAGCCAAGCGCTGGCAGCGCCCAGGGCCGCGCCATCGACCGCTGCCGCCAGCACGCTGCCGGCCTGTGGCAGCGCCACCTTGCCGGTAGCCACCGGACCCAAGGCCGGGGCCGTGCGATGAAAAGCGCCCGCCTCACACGAGCCAGGGTAAGCATGCCAGCCTTCGCCGCCTTAGCCGTCTTTGCGCTCGCCGGGGCCGCTTTGGCCTTGCTGTGGTTTTTGAACACCCGTGACGAAGCCGTCACCGCAGCCGCCGCCCCGCGCTTGCCGGCCAGCGCGGCGCTGCTGGCACGCGGCGAATACCTCACGCGCGCCGGCAACTGCATGAGCTGCCACACCGAACGCGGCGGCACGCCGTTTGCGGGCGGGCGCGGCATTCAGACGCCTTTTGGCACGGTGTTTTCAAGCAACCTCACGCCAGACGCCGAAACCGGGCTGGGCCGGTGGTCCAGCAGCGACTTCTGGCGCGCGCTGCACAACGGCCGCTCGCAAGACGGGCGCTTGCTGTACCCGGCCTTTCCGTACACCAGCTACACGCAAGTCAGCCGTGAAGATGCCGACGCCATGCATGCTTTCTTGCAAAGCCTGCCACCCGCCAAGGCGCCGCCCCAGCCGCACACGCTGCGCTGGCCCTTCAACACCCAGGCCGCACTGGCCGTCTGGCGGGCGCTTTATTTCAGCCCCGGCCGCTTTGAGCCGCAAGCCGCTCAAAGCGCCGAATGGAACCGCGGCGCCTACCTGGTGCGCGGCCTCGGCCACTGCGCCGCCTGCCATTCGGCGCGCGACGCGCTGGGCGGCAGCCATCAGCTGGACCTGGCCGGCGGCCTGATTCCAATGCAGAACTGGTACGCGCCCTCGCTCACGGCCAGGCGCGAAGCCGGTCTGGGCGAATGGAAAACCGAGGACGTGGTGACGCTGCTACAGACCGGGGTCGCACCGGGCGCCTCGGTGCTCGGGCCCATGGCTGAAATGGTCTTGCACAGCACCCAGCACATGAGCGAAGCCGACCTGCGCGCGATGGCCGTGTTTTTAAAAGCCCTGCCGCAAAGCGCCGAGGCCGAAGCCGCCTTGCCGACAGCGGCCCGCGGACCCAAGGCCAGCGCCGCAGCCAACTCGGCCACGGCCCGTGCTGGCGCCAAGCTCTATGAAAACCACTGCGCGCAATGCCATGGCGACAGCGGCCAGGGCGTGGCAAGGGCCTACCCGGCCCTGGCCGGCAACCGCGCCGTGACCATGGCCTCGACCGCCAACCTGGTGCAGATCGTGCTCAAAGGGGGCTATGCGCCGGCCACCGCCGGCAACCCGCGGCCTTACGGCATGCCGCCATTTGTGCTGCTGCTCAGTGACAGCGAAGTCGCCAGCGTGCTGAGCTATTTGCGCAGCGCCTGGGGCCACCAGGCCAGCGAAGTCACCTCGTTCGACGTGAACCGCGCGCGCAGCGGCAACCCCAAGTAAGGCGCCACCGGCAGGCAGCGCCGGCTACAGCCGGTCGCGCCGGGCCAGTTCGGGAAAGTAGCGCAGCCAGGCCGCAGCCACCAGCAGCGTGCCCACGCCGCCCAGAATCACCGAGCCGACCGGCCCGAGCCAGGCCGCGGTCGCGCCCGACTCGAACTCGCCGAGCTGGTTGGACGCGCCGATGAACACCGAGTTGACGGCGCTGACGCGGCCGCGCATCTCATTGGGGGTTTCAAGTTGCACCAAGGTCTGGCGCACCACCACGCTGACCATGTCCGCTGCGCCCGACACGGCCAGCGCGGCCAGCGACAGCGCAAAACTGGTCGACCAGCCAAACACCAGCATGCAAACCCCGTAGAGCGCCACCGCAGCCAGCATGCGGTGACCGACGCGGCGCTCCAGCGGCCAGCGCGTGAGCCAGGCCGACATGACGAGCGCGCCAACCGCCGGCGCGGCGCGCAGCAAACCCAGGCCCCAGGGCCCGACATGCAAAATATCTTTGGCAAACAGCGGCAGCAAAGCGGTGGCGCCGCCCAGCAGCACTGCAAACAAATCCAGTGACACCGCGCCCAGCAAGGCTTTGCGCTGCCAGACAAAGGCCGCGCCAGCCAGCAAGCTCGCCACCGACACCGGCTCGCGCGGCGGCGCCACATGCGCGTACTCCACGCGCGAGACCAGCAGGCAGCCGACCAGAAACAGCATCACGCAAGTGGCATAAACAGCGGTCGCGCCCGCGACGAAAATCACGCCGCCCAGTGCCGGGCCACCAATCACCGCCGCCTGCATGCCGCCCGAGCTGAAAGCCATCGCCCGCGGCAGCATGGACGGCGGCACCAGCAGCGGCGTGAGCGCCTGCTGCGCCGGCATCTGAAAAGCCCGCGCCGCACCCAAAACCACAGACAAAGCCAGCAGCCATTCGCGCGAGATCCAGGGGCCAGCTGCGCCCAGCCCCTGCGAAGCCGCCGTCAGCACCAAGGCCACCAGCCCCTGCGCCAGCAGACAGGCCGCCACAATGCGGGCGCGGTGGGCGCGGTCAGCCACATGGCCGGCCGGCAGGGTCAGCAGCAAGGCCGGCAAGAACTGCAGCAGCCCCACCAGCCCCAAGTCCCAGGCGCTGCCCGTGAGCTCGTACATTTGCCAGCCCACAGCCACCATCAGCATCTGGTTGCCGGTGGTGCCGGCCAGACGGGCGAACCACATGCGCATGAAAGCGCGTTGCTGCGTCAGCTCAGAAAAAGTATGCAAAGACATCGGCATGAGATTAACAGCCAGTGGCTGGACGTTTGTCGGCCAGTGGCGGCCCTCATTTCACAGCTGGCTTGCGCGGATAATCGCGGAAGGCGAGCATCGGGTTCGCTGCCAAACCACAGGAGTCAAGCCATGGCAAAAGGTCAACAAGCACAAAAGATGGTCAAAAAACCAAAGAAAGACACCTCGCCTCCGAAGACGGTTTCGCCGGACGCCGTGCGCCCGACCGTGGTGACGGTGGTGCCCGTGCGCGGCAAGCTCAAGAACAAATAAACCAGCCCCGCCGTGACGCCTGAGCCCTACCCCGAGAGCAGCCTGCAAGAGGCTGGGCCAACTGCCGCGGCGCCGGCCCAGGCCGGCAACCCGCTGCACGGGCTCACGCTCGAAGCCATCGTCACCGCCCTGGCAGCGCATTACGGCTGGGACGAACTGGGCCAGCGCATTCATATCCGCTGCTTCGTGCTCGATCCCAGCGTATCGTCCAGTCTGAAGTTCCTGCGCAAAACGCCCTGGGCACGCGAAAAAGTCGAAAGCCTTTACCTCTTCATGCTGCGCGAGCAAAGGCGGTCCGGCCAGGCGCCGCGGCCCTGAAACCCCCAGCCAGGCCGGTCGTGACTTCCCAAGCGCCCACCCGCCTCCCACCAATAAACGCTGCCTTGCAACTGCACCATCTGGACGCCAGTTTGCTGGTGGTCGAAAAGCCCGCCGGCTTGCTCTGCGTGCCCGGGCGCGGCGAAGACAAACAAGACTGCCTGAGCGCCCGCGTGCAAGCGCTCCATCCCGAGGCGCTGATCGTCCACCGGCTTGACATGGCGACCTCCGGCCTCTTGCTGATGGCGCGCAGCCCCGAGGCCCAGCGACTGCTCAGCCAGGCCTTTGCCGAGCGGCGCATCCACAAGCAATACGTCGCCGTGGTCGACGGCCGCATGGCCGAGACCGGCCCCGCCTCAGCCGACGGCTGGCAGCTGATTGATCTGCCGATCGCCGTCGACTGGCCGCAGCGCCCGCTGCGCGCGATCGACCCCGTGGCCGGCAAGCCAAGCCAGACGCGCTGGCGGCTTGACGAAGCGGCATCGTTAGAGGCACTTGGAAGCCCGCAAGCGCAAAGCCCCAGCAGCCGGGTGCTGCTCGAACCCCTGACCGGCCGTTCGCATCAATTGCGCGTGCATCTCAAGGCGCTGGGGCATCCGATCGTGGGCGACACCCTGTATGCCAGCCAAGCTGTCGCCGCGCGGGCGCCAAGGCTGCTGCTGCACGCCAGCGCCCTCGCCTTCGCGCATCCGCTGACCGGCCAGCCCCTGCGGTTTGACAGCCCGGCGCCGTTCTGAAAGCTGGCGCGGCCGGACGCTACCGGACGCTAACGGGTATGGTTTTATCATCGCGCCATGAACCCTAAAAACCTCACCATCCTGACCGGCGCCTCGCGCGGCATGGGCCTGGCCATGGCGGAGCAACTGCTGGCGCCGGGCCAAACCCTGCTGTGCATTTCCCGCCACGCCAATGTGCAACTTGCCGAACGCGCCCAGGCCTGCAAGGCCGACCTGCTGCAATGGACCGAAGACCTGGCCGAAGGCGCGGCGGTCAGCCGGCGACTGGAATCCTGGCTGCACACCCAAAGCGACGCCGGTTTCTCAAGTGCCACGCTGATCAACAACGCCGGTGTGATCCCGCGCATTGCGCCGCTGAGCCAGAGCGACGCCGATGATCTGGCCCGGGCCCTGCGGGTGGGCCTGGAAGCACCGATGCAGCTGAGCGCCGCCTTCCTGCGGGCGACTGAAAACTGGCCAGCTGCGCGCAAGGTGCTGAACATTTCCTCGGGCCTGGGCCGGCGCGCCATGGCTTCGCAAACAGCCTATTGCGCCGCCAAGGCCGGCATGGACCATTTCACCCGCTGCCTCGCGCTCGAGGAAGCACTAAAGCCCGCCGGCGCGCGGGTGTGCTCGCTGGCGCCAGGGGTGATCGACACCGACATGCAAGTGCAATTGCGCAGCGCGAGCGACGCTCTGTTCCCGGACCGCGCAGGCTTTGTGGGCATGCACCAGGGCGGACAACTCAGCGCCCCGGCCGACGCCGCCAGCCGCGTGCTGGCCTTTTTAACGCGGGCCGACTTTGGCCGGAACCCGGTCGCCGACATCCGGGATTAGCTGGCCCGGCAATTCGGGGATGGGTAATTCGGGGATGGGTCCCCGCATTCGCGAGGACGACGGGCTGTACGCGTGCTACATCCCCGGCGTGACGATCGTGCTCCTGCGTGCGTGATGACCGTACTCCTGGGTGCGTGATGACGGCGCACGCCAGCGCGTTTGACCAAGCCGCCTGCATCCTCGGGTTCCCGCGCGGGCGAGCACGATGGGTAAAACATGTCAGGCCGGCACTGCCTGGCGCCAGTCCTGCAAAAAGCCTACCGCTTGACCTGATCTTCGGCAGGCGTTCATGAAATCTGGTGCCCTGCGGCAGCAGGAGCCGCATTCAGGCTTCGATCTTCACGCCTTTCCAAAAGGCCACGCGATCCTTGATGCTGTCGGCTTCTGGCTTGGGGTCGGGGTAGTACCAGGCGGCGTCGGTGTTCATTTCGCCGTTGACCAGCAGCGAGTAATAACTCGCCTGGCCTTTCCAGGCGCACATGGTGTGGTGGTTGCTGAAGGTGACGTAGGCGCGGTTGAGCGAGTTGATGGGGAAGTAGTGGTTACCTTCGAGCACGACGATGTCGTCGCTTTCTGCAATCACGGCGTCATGCCAGATGGCTTTCATGGGAAGTCCTTGGGGTTTGACAGGGTGGGCTGCTGCCGGCCTGTCCGGGTTGCAGATTACACGCCGCCTTGCGGATGGGTGGGATCGATCCACAGCACGGTCTGCGGCTTTTCTGCGGGTTCGATGTCGAGATTGACCGCCACGGCCTCGCCGTCGCTGCGGCACAGCACGCATTCCAGCGCCTCGGTGGCGCTGGCGTTGATTTCCTGGTGCGGCACGTAGGGCGGCACGTAGATGAAGTCGCCGGGGCCGGCCTCGGCGGTGAATTCGAGGTGTTCGCCCCAGCGCATGCGCGCCCTGCCGCTGATCACGTAGATCACGCTCTCGAGCGGGCCGTGGTGGTGGGCGCCGGTCTTGGCGTCGGCATGGATGGTGACGGTGCCGGCCCAGAGCTTTTGCGCGCCGACACGGGCGAAGTTGATGGCGGCCTTGCGGTCCATGCCCGGTGTCTGCGCGGTGTTGCCGTCAAGCTGGCCGGCGGGAACCACGCGCACACCATCGTTTTTCCAGCGGGCTTCCGGCTCCGCCGCAGGAGCGTGTGAATGCTCGTGGGCGTGATCGTGCGGATGTTCATCGTCGTGTGTGTGGCCGTGATCGTGGCTCATGGTTTGCTGTCCTTGGCGGGGTGGAGGCATGACCAGCGGCGTAAACCGTGGCTTCGCGAGAGGCCTTACTTGTAACGCTCACGTGCCAGCGCCGCGCCTTGGGCCAAGGCCTCGAGTTTTTTCTGCGCGACCTCGCGGCTCATGGGCGCCAGGCCGCAGTTGGTGCAGGCAATCAGTCGGTTCTTGGGCACATATTGCAGGGCCTGGCCGATGGTGTCGGCGATCTGCTCAGGCGTTTCGATGTCTTCGCTGGCCACGTCGATCACGCCGACCATGACGTCCTTGCCTTCGAGCAGCGCCATCAGGTGCGGCGGCACGTGCGAATGGAAACACTCCAGGCTGACTTGCTGGATGCTGCTTTTGGCCAGGGCCGGAAACACCGCCTCATACTGGCGCCACTCCTGGCCCAGCGTGGCTTTCCAGTCGGTATTGGCCTTGATGCCGTAGCCGTAGCAGATATGAACCGCCGTGGTGCAGCTCAGGCCCTTGGCAGCGACTTCGAGCGCGGCCACGCCCCAGTCTGCGGCGTCTTTCATGTAGACGTTGAAGGCGGGCTCGTCAAACTGGATGATGTCCACGCCGTCGGCCTGCAAGGCCAGCGCTTCCTGGTTGAGCAGCTCGGCAAACGCCATGGCCATCTTGACCTTGTCGCCGTAAAAACGGTCGGCCACGGTGTCGACGATGGTCATGGGGCCGGGCAGCGTGAACTTGATTTTCTTGCCGGTGTGGGCGCGCAGCAAGCGCGCTTCTGCGGCATGCACGCGGCCCTTGAGGCGCAAGCTGGAGACCACCTGCGGCACCATAGCGTCGTAGCGGTTGTCGCGAATGCCCATCTTGACCTTGTGATCAAAGTCAATGCCCTCGACCTGCTCTAAAAAGCCATGCACAAAGTGCTGGCGCGACTGCTCGCCGTCGCCGATCACGTCCAGACCCGCGTCTTCCTGCGTCTTGATCCACAGCAGCGTCGCATCGAGCTTGGCTTGCGCCAGTTCGGCGCCTTCGGCCTTCCATTGCGGCCAGAGTTTCTGGGTTTCGGACAGCCAGGCGGGCTTGGGCAGGCTGCCGGCGATGGTGGCGCTAAAGAAGGGGGTGCTCATGGTTTTGTCTCCGAAATGACTTGGGAAGCGGCCTGCGCGCAGCTTGAGGGCTCGGGCTGAAAGGACGACGAAAGGACGACGCTTTGGCGCGGCGCCACGCCACTATAGCGACAAGTCCGCGCCCGGCCGCAGCGGCGCGGCCGGGCCAGGCCAAAGGCTGTTCCAATAGCTGCTTTCCCAAGCCCTCACCGAAGACCCGCCCATGGCACTCAAAGCCACCATCTACAAAGCCCAGTTGCAAATCGCCGACATGGACCGCAGCGTCTACGCCGACCACACCGTGGTCATTGCGCGCCACCCTTCGGAGGCCGACGAACGCATGATGATCCGGCTGCTGGCTTTTGCCTTGAACGTGACGGCCGACGACCACACGGGCAAGCTCGAATTTGCCAAAGACCTCTGGGACGTGGACGAGGCCGCGCTCTGGCACAAGGATTACACCGAGGCCATCCTGCACTGGATCGACGTGGGCCAGCCCGACGACAAGCGCCTCATGAAAGCCGCTGGCCGCGCCGAGCGGGTGACGGTGCTGAGTTTTTCCAGCAGCACGCCGGTGTGGTGGAAAGCGATCGAAACCAAGCTCACGCGCGCCAGCAATCTGGTGGTCTGGCAAATTGACGCAACCGAAAGTCAGGCGCTGGCCAAACTCGCCAACCGCACCATGCAATTGCAAGTGACGGTGCAAGACGGCACGGTCTGGATGAGCACGGGCAGCGACTCGGTCGAAATCACGCCGCGGCGGCTGACGGCGCCCGCGGCGGACTGAAGCGGCCTGAAAAGCACTTTAAAAAGCGCTTCAAGCCCCGGGCCGCGCCGCCGGGTCTGGCGTTTTTTCACTGGCGTCCTCGTGCTGGTAATCGGGCAGGCGCGCACCGCAATGAAAGCAAAAGCGCGCCTCGGCGGCCTGTCCTTCGCTCAGGCATTCATGGCAGCTGCGGGTGGTTGGCGTCGGCGCCGGGCGGCGGCCTGAACGCTGGGCGGCCATCTCCGCGGTGACGATTCCCGTCGGCACCGCCAGCGTGCCCCAGCCCATGAGCATCATGAAAGACGCGATCAGGCGGCCCAGGTCGGTCTTGGGCGTGATGTCGCCAAAGCCTACCGTTGTCACGGTGGTGATGGCCCAGTACACCGAGGTCGGAATGCTGGTAAAGCCATTGACCGGCCCTTCAACCACATACATCACGGTGCCCAGAATCAGCACCAGCATCAGCACGGCGGACAAGAACACCATGATCTTGCGCCGGCTCGCGGCCAGCGCCACGGCCAGGGACTGGTATTCGGTCACATAAGCCGTGAGCTTGAAAACCCGGAAAATCCGCAGCAGACGCAGTACCCGCACGTCGATGAGCGCATAAAGCTCGGGAAACAGCATGGCCAGATAGGTTGGCAGCACGGCCAGCAGGTCGATCACGCCAAAAAAACTGGTGGCGTAGCGCATCGGGTGCCGCACGCAGACCAGGCGGGCGAGGTATTCGAGCGTGAAAAAAGCGGTAAAAAACCATTCAAGCACCGCAAAAACCGCGTCGTGACGCGCGCTCAGCGATTGCACGCTGTCGGCCATCACCACCCCCACGCTGACCAGAATGGCGACGATGAGCAGCACATCAAAACGCCGGCCGGCGACGGTGTCTGCCTCAAAAATAACGGTGTAGAGCCGAAGCCGCCAGCCGGCCAGCGGCTTGCCAAGGGCTTCGTCCGTTTGGCGCGGGGTGGGGGTCGGACTGGCTGCAGGATGTTTCAAAGGCGGCCTTCAAGAGTTCGGGAAGGGGGCGGGTGGACGGTTGAATGCCGGGCAAGGCATCACCTGATAAATCATGCCTGACGGGTCTCAGGCCGGACTTGCGGCGTTGTCGGCACCCGCCGATTTTTCAGCTTCCTGCAACAGCCGCCACATGACCTTGCCCGAGCCGCTCTTGGGCAGGGCATCCACAAACTGGACCACCCGCGGGTATTTGTAGGCGGCCATATTCTCCTTGCACCAGTCGATGATGTCTTGCTCGCTGGTCTTGCCTTTGGCCTCGGCGCGCAGCACCACCACGGCCTTGACGCTTTCGCCGCGGTAGGCGTCTTGCGTTGCAATGATGCAGGCTTCCTGAATGCCCGGGTGCTTGAACATCAGCGCCTCGACCTCGGCCGGCCAGACCTTGAAGCCCGAGGCGTTGATCATGCGTTTGAGCCGGTCGGTGATGTAGAAGTAGCCGTCTTCGTCCACACGGCCGAGATCGCCGGAGCGGAAAAATCGCTTGCCGTCCATCTCGATGAAGGCCGCCGCCGTGGCCTCTGGCCGCTTCCAGTAGCCGCTGAAATTCTGGGGTCCGCACATGATGATTTCGCCCTGCTCGCCCTGCGGCATTTCGGCCAGCGTCAGCGGGTCGATGATGCGCGACTCGGTGCTGATGAAGGGCACCCCCAGGCATTGCTGCCGGGTGGCGTCGGGCGGGTTGCTGTGCGAAGGCGCGGCGGTTTCAGTCAGGCCATAGCCTTCGGCAAAACGCAGGCCATAACTCTCCCAGAGCCGCTGCGCCACCGCCTGCGGCATGGCCGCGCCGCCACCGCCGATGTAAACCAGGCTGCTGACGTCAAAACTGGCAAAGTTCGGGCTGGCCAGCAGATCAATGACCATGGTCGGGATGTTGGTCCAGTGCGTCACGCGCCAGCGCGAGATCAGATGACCGGCCAGTTCGCGGTCCCAGCGCGGCATGACCACCAACGTGGCGCCGCCAAAAATCGAGGCATGCATCACCGACACCATGCCGGTGATATGAAACATGGGCACCACGGCGAGCACCACGTTTTCAGCCGTGCTATTGGCCCAGAGGGAACTGGCCACCGCGTTGTGCATGATGCTGGCGTGCGTGTGCATGCAGCCCTTGGGCAGGCCGGTGGTGCCGCTGGTGTAGGGCAGCACGGCCAGATCAGCCGGCATGGCGGTGTGCGCCGGCAAGTCGCTGGCGTCAGGTGCCAGCGCATCGGCCCAGCGCAACACCGTACCGCCTTCAAGCTCGGGCAAGGCATGCCGCGTCAGCAGCCAGTCGCGCCACCCGGCTGGCATGTCGGGCGGCATACCTGGCGGCACGTCGGCGTCCGTTGCGGACGGCGCCCCTTGCAAGCCCTGGCCCGCCGCGCCGGCCCAGGCGTCGCTGTAATGCGAAACCAGCAGGTGCGTCAGGCGCTGGTCGGGGGCCAGCACGGCATTGGCCCTGGCCATCTCGGCGGCGAGATCGGCCGCGCAAATCGCAACCCGGGCGTCCGGGTCGGTGATGTAGTGCTTGAGCTCCTCGGCCCGGTTCATCGGGTTGACCGGCACCACCACCGCGTTGGCCCGCAAGATCGCGAAATGCGCGACCACCCATTGCGGGCAATTCTGCATGTTCAGCACCACCCGGTCGCCGGGCTTGACGCCCAAGCGGCACAGCGTGGCGGCGAGTCGCTCGGCCTGCGCGAGCAGTTGCGCGTAGCTCATCGCCGCGCCCCCGAAAACCAGCGCCGGCTTGTCGGCAAAGCGCAAGGCGCTGACCGCCAGGTTGTGCCAAAGCGAGGTGGCCGGCGGCTGGATGCGGCGCGGCAGCCGCCGGGGCCAGACTTTGTGATGCAGCGGCTCGGTGGCAGCGCCAGATTCAGGCACGGCGGGATCACCAGGTTGAGCAAGGGCCAAGGCAAGGCTCCAAAAAATAAAACGAACGGTCAGCGAGTGCGGCAAGCCTACAGCCAAGGCCGCGCTGCGCGCATAGGGA
>CAJAOB010000110.1 GCA_903941205.1 uncultured Burkholderiales bacterium
ATGACCCCGCGTCATCCTCGCGAAGGCGGGGATCCATGAACCCGCGCCCGCCCGCTGCTGTTAAAGCGCCTGGCGCGGGAAGGTCACCACGTGGTCGACCTGCGCGCGGATGCCTATCCATTCACCCACTGCGTGGTCATGGTGCGAGGGCACATGCGCCATCACGGACTCGCCGCTTTGCAGCTTGAGCGTGTACAAAAACTCCGAACCGCGAAACGCCTTGCGCACGATCTGCGCTTTGACGGGTGCGGCGTCGTCATGCACGATGTCGTCGGCGCGCAGCAGCACGTCGCACAGGCCTTGCGGGTAGGCGCTGGGCAGCGGGCATTCCTGCATGTCGTTCAGGTCGCCCAGAGCGGTATGCACCACCACTTTGTCAGGGCCCTGTTCAAGCCGGGCGTGGGCAAAAACCCCGTGGCCAATGAATTCGGCCACAAAGCGCGTGGCCGGGCGGTGGTAGAGATCGTAGGCTTCGCCCCACTGCTGCAAGCGGCCTTCGTGCATCACGCCGATGCGGTCGCCAATGGCGAAGGCTTCAAGCTGGTCGTGCGTGACGAACAGGGCCGTGGCGCCAGCGGCTTTCAGGATGCCGCGCACCTCATGGGCCAGGCGTTCGCGCAAATCCACGTCGAGGTTGGAAAAAGGCTCGTCGAGCAGCAGCAGGCGGGGCCGGGGTGCCAGCGCGCGGGCCAGGGCCACGCGCTGCTGTTGCCCGCCCGAGAGCTGGTGCGGATGCAGGTGTTCGGCCTGGGCCAGGCCGACCAGTTCGAGAACTCGCCGCACCCGCTCCTGGCGTTCGGCCGCTTTCAGGTGCGCCAGGCCAAAGCCGACATTGCGCGACACGTCCAGGTGCGGGAACAAGGCGTAGTCCTGAAACACCATGCCGATGCGGCGCGACTCGGCCGGCAGATGCACTTGCGGGCTGCTGACGATCTCGCCGGCCAATCGAATGCTGCCGGCGCTGGCCCGCTCCAGCCCGGCCACGGCCCGCAGCAACGTGGTCTTGCCGCAGCCGGAAGGGCCGATCAGCACGCCAATATCGCCAGTCTGCAACTGAAATGAGGCCTGATCGACGGCCCGGCTCGTGCGGCCGGCGTATTGAACGCAGAGTTGGGAGACATCCAAAAACATGGTTTTCATTGTAGATGCTTACAATTCTCATTTGCACTTGGACGGTCTTCGTCGCCGCCAAGCCACCGGCCAACAGGCGCCACGGACCGGGCGCCGCTTCTTCTGGAACGCATGCTTCGACGCTTTCTTTCGCCTGCGCTGCTGCTCTTGCTGGTGCTTTTTCTGACCCTGCCGGTGTTGTCCATCGCCTTGTCATGGCTGCAGTGGGGCGGCGAGGCTGGCGCCATCCTGCGCGAAATGGCCGCCACTGTCTTGCCAGACTATGCCGGCACCACCTTGCTGCTGTGCCTTTGCGTGGCGCTTGGTGTGGCGCTGGTGGGCATGGGCACGGCGGTGACGGTCACGCTGTTCGAGTTTCCGGGTCGTCGTGTTTTTGAATGGGCCTTGCTGCTGCCGCTGGCCATGCCGGCTTATGTGCTGGCTTATGCGTACACGGATTTCTTGCAATACGCCGGTCCGCTCCAGGTCGGTCTGCGCCAGGCCTTTGGCTTGCAAGGCCGCCTGCTGCCCGAGATTCGCAGCCTGGGCGGGGCCGTGCTGGTTTTCACGGTCGCGCTTTATCCCTATGTGTATTTGCTGGCGCGCACCGCCCTGGCCGAACGCGCCGTGCATCTGATGGAAGCGGCGCGCCTGCTCGGGGCTCCGCTGCCGCGCCGCATCCGCGAGATTGCGCTGCCGCTGGCGCGGCCGGCCGTGGCCGCAGGCGTGGCGCTGGCCTTGATGGAAACGCTGGCCGACTTCGGCGTCTCAAGCTATTTCGGCATCCAGACGTTCACAGCCGGCATCTACAAGGCCTGGCTGAGCATGGACAACCGCACAGCCGCCGCGCAACTGGCCACCTTGCTGCTGCTGGTGGTGGCGGTTTTGCTCAAGATCGAGCAGCGCGCCCAGCAAGGCCTGCGTTTTGCCGCCGGTCGCGGCGGTCGCGCTGGCGCTGCTGACGCCTTGCCCGCGCCGCTGCAGGGACAGCGCGCAGCCCTGGCCTGGCTGGTGTGCGCGCTGCCTATTGCGCTGGGTTTTGTGCTGCCCGTGGGCTTCATGCTGCGGCCCTTGCGCGCCAGTTGGAGCGAGTTGCCCTGGAGCCAGTTCGCGCAGTGGTCTCTCAACAGCGTCTGGCTGGCAGGGCTGACGGCGCTGCTGGCCACCGGCATTGCGCTGGCGCTGGCCTTTGCACTGCGACACCGGCCAAGCGGTCTGAACCGGGCCGCCTTTCAACTGGTCAGCCTGGGCTACGCCGTGCCGGGCGCGGTGATTGTGGTCGGCCTCTTGCTGCCGGTGGGCTGGCTCCAGGCGGCCGCGCCGCAAACCAGCGCCGGTTACTGGGTCACGGCCACGGCAGTGGGCATTGTCTGGGCCTATCTGGTGCGCTTTTGCGCGGTGGCCCTGCAATCGGTGCAAAGCGGTTATTCACGCATTCCCGCCAGCCTCGACGAGACCGCGCGCATGCTGGGCGTCACCGGCGCTGGCTTGCTGGGCCGCGTGCACTGGCCGCTGCTTCAGCGATCGGTGGCCGCGGCGGGTCTGCTGGTGTTTGTCGACGTCATGAAGGAGCTGCCGGCCACCTTGGTGCTGCGGCCGTTCAACAGCGATACCCTGGCCGTGGTGGCCTACCAGCTCGCCCGCGACGAGCGCCTGGGCGAAGCCGCGCTGCCGGCGCTGGCACTGGTGCTGGTCGGCTTGCTGCCCGTGGCGCTGCTCAGTCGCACCTTGCGCGCGGCTTCAGACCGCTGATGCGTCCCCTCTGCCGAGCGCCTGTCAGCGTCTGCCTACGCCGGCTCGCGGGTAGCGCCTTCCGGGGGCTGCAG
Organism: uncultured Burkholderiales bacterium; assembly: GCA_903941205.1. Classification (GTDB taxonomy): domain Bacteria; phylum Pseudomonadota; class Gammaproteobacteria; order Burkholderiales; family Burkholderiaceae_C; genus Polaromonas. Next base: position 2,937 of record CAJAOB010000110.1, read on the forward strand.
CGCGAGCTCGTAGATTAATCCACGATCCGCGTCAGGCGGCAGGAACGGCAAGTCGCAGAGGACTACTCAAGCCGCATCGTGGCTGGCAGATCCGTGTTGCTTCTGCGCGCTTGCCTCCCAGCCGTCTGGCGCGCTTCATCTTCACTCAAGCTCTGCCTCATTCACACAAAGGAAACTCTCATGAAAAAGTCCATCGCCCTGCTCACTTTGGCTATTTCCTTCGCATGGGCCGGCGGCGCGCAGGCCCTGACCAAAGACGAGTACAAGACCCAGAAGGAGCGCATCGAGGCCGACTACAAGGCCAGCCGCGACAAGTGCTCGACGATGAAGGCCAACGCCAAAGACATCTGCCAGGCCGAAGCGAAGGCGGTCGAAAAAGTCGCCCGCGCCGAGCTTGAGGCCCAGTACAAACCTTCGGCCAGCAATGAGAAAAAAATCAAGAATGCCAAGGCTGATGCTGTCTATGACGTGGCCAAGGAAAAATGCGACGACCTCGCGGGCGACGCCAAAAACACCTGCATGAAAGACGCCAAGGCCGCGCGCAGCACCGCCAAGGGCGACAGCAAGGTGTCCTGAACCGGGATGGCGGGCCCGTCCGGCCCGTCAAAGCGAGCGCTGTAGAGCGGCGCCTTGGCGCGCATGGTCAGGCGCAGCGGCCGATCCTCAAGGCTGCTGTGCCACCAGCGCCTCGGCGGGGAACTGCTGGAAGAAATCCCTGCTCTGCTCGGGTCTGGCGTTCAGCCAATCGGTGTAGCGCTCTGGCGGCAGTATCACGACCATGCGCTTTTCATCGGACGGCTTGTGAAACTGGCGCATCAGCGGGTGCGCATCGGCATTGATGGTCAGCATGGTGAAACTGTGCAGCACCTCGCCTTGGGCATCGCTCCACTGCGCCCACAGACCTGCAATCCCCATGGGTTGCCCGTCAGCGCGTGAAATACGGCTTGCGACGGCTTTGCCCGAACGCCAATCCGGCTCAAAAAACGAATCGGCCGGAATGATGCAATGCCTGGCCGCCTTCCATGCATCCCTGAAACTCGGCTTGACGTCCACGGTCTCGGTCCTGGCGTTGTAAGTGTGGCGGGCGATCTTGGTATCAGTCGCCCAGTGCGGAACCAGCCCGAACGAGCCTCGCAGTGCTTCGCGTTCGGCACCCCCGTCCGCAATACCGCCAGGCGCGTGGCACCGAACAAAAGCGCCCAAGTAGCCGGGCCACATGTCCAGCTTGCCCAAATCCCCCGCAGGCGCCACGCCAAAGTACGCCTTCAGGCGTTCAGGGTTGTTGACGGACTGGTAATGACTGCACATTCTTGCCGCGGCCTTGTTTCTTCCTGCGCCTATCGAGCCCTCAAGGCTTCCAGGCCACTATTTTCCGGGCCATAAAACGCTCGATGAATCGATAGACCAGCAAGCCGCCAACGCCGCACAGGGCCAGACTCAGCAACATGTACGCCCAGCCGGAAGCCGCGCTGTCCGGGCTGAACCCGCTTTTCTGGATGATGTTGCGCAGCAGCGCCAGAAAAAAGATGTGTGACAAATAGATCGAAAAGGACGCATCGCCGAGTTTGGCCAGCCAACCCAGCCAGCGCCCCTGCAAGGCCGGCGTCAGGCAAGCGCCCATGACGATCAGCGCCGCTGGCAACCCCGCCCGGACGGCGCGATGCCCGATCTCAAAACCCTGAAGCAGCAGCCAGAGCGAAATCCCGCTCATCACCAAGAAAGCCCCCCGGCCATTGCTTTGCTTGAACTTGGCGGAAATAGGGAGGTAGCCGATCAGCGCGCCCAGCAAGAAGATCAGGATGATGGAGTCAGAATAAAACCCCAGCACCCCTTTCCAGTTCAGCACCAGACCAGCGAGAAAGGTGCCCGTCAATACCGTTCCCAGAGCCAGTAATCGCCATGCGCCACGCGCGAGCAGCGTAAGGGCAAATACCGCATAAAACGCCATTTCATAATTAAGCGTCCAGCCCGGAATGACCAGCGGCCAGTAGGTTCCGGCAAAGGCGGGCGAGAGCATTGGCACAAAAGCAAGACTCGCCGCGATGTGCGGGCCGCTCAGCACCGTGCTTTTAAGCAGCGACGGGGCAAGCAGCGCCACAGCTACCACGGCCAGCGTTGCGAGCCAATAAAGCGGCGCAATGCGTTCCAGCCGCCGAACCATGAAACGCCACGGTGAAATATTTTTGCCGTGGGTGGTGTAAACCATGATGAAGCCGCTGATCACGAAAAACAGATCCACGCCACCCGTTCCAAATTCTGATGGAAACTGCAGTCGCACCGCCTGAAAATGATCCCGTGCATGCAGCCAAACCACCATCAGTACCGCCAAGGCCCGGAGATACTGAATATTGATCAGCAATGCATGACCTGACGGCATACTCATCCTTTCTCCTGCTTGATCATCAAGACCCATTTGAGTTGGCCTTGGGACGGCCATCACCGAAGTGATGTTCAAGGCAATCGATGGTAC